>NZ_VPBV01000049.1:0-8921 GCF_013418545.1 Acinetobacter sp. YH12136 | reverse complement strand
TTAAGTTCTTTATCCGACATAGACACCAACATATCAAACCGTCCGCTAAGAAAATTGCAACAGCGCATATTCTAAAAGCGGACATTTTTACTTTGGAGAAACCGGACATTTCTATTTTGGAGTTACAAGTGTACTTCGTATAATCGCCATTATGTTAAATGGACAATTAATAATTGAATATTTCACCTTTTTTTTAATTAGTAGCTAAAATTACTTTATAATTTAAACTTATAAGGTATTTAAAGTGAAAAGTCCTCTTTCTAAAATATTTCTACTAAATATTCTCATAATGGCTGGTAGTGTTGCGTATGCCATTGAAGTTAAGCCATTCAAATTTATAAAAAATAATGAAGGTTATCCAGAAAATATTGGTTTATATAAAATAACAAATAAATACAGTGAGTTATATGTAAAACAGTATCCATTTTCTATTGAGAACAATAATAGAAATGCTGGTTTTATTAGTGAGATCGACCCACAATGTGAAATCTTAGAAAAGATATATAAGCAACAGCAGAATACTTATGTTGTAACAAGTACATGTGGCGCATGGTTTGGTATGAGTAGCCCAGAAAGCCATTATTTTATATATGAGTTTAACGATCTAGCAAAATTAATTAAATCTGAAACTATTGAATTCAAAGAGTCATTAGATATTACTATTTCAGAGCTTAATTCAGGTATAAAAATAACATCAAGCCAAAGTCCTAAAACTGGGAAAAAATATGATTATGAATACAAAAATGGGAGCTTATATGACTTCTCAACATCTATGAATAGAAATTTAGTTTCAAAAGAAAATGATAGAATCTGTAAGGGATTCTATGATCAAGTTTATACTCAATTTAAGTATTCTTATGTACCTGGTATGACTAATCTTTTTGAAATTTTACCTAGACATGCTTATTCATGGGTTCCAAACAAAATAAAATCTAGTGAAGAATTATCAGATAAATTAGCCAATGATTTAAAAGGGAAAGATCTAACACAACGTAGAAATGTTCCTTATTCAAGATTTAAACAAGACTATTGTTCTTAACTAAACTTAAGTATTCCTAAAATTAATATAATAGGTGCTATGCAAAGTCAAAATGTTAGAACCCATTCAAAATGGGAGCTATAAGCTCCCATTTTTAGTCTTTAATACGCTTTTTAGCTTCGTCATAAACTATGCTATCAGCTCGTTTCCCGACTGTGATGAGCAAGATAACTACCTGATCATCTTTAAATTGATAGACAAGTCTGACACCAGCTTTTAATAATTTAATTTTATAGCAACCTGCAAGATTGCCTCTCAGCATATTCTTTGGAATATGTGGCTGCTCTATGACTTTGGCTAGTTACTTCTTAAATTGATCTCGTATAGCAACAGGGAGTTTTTCCCATTTGTGTGTCCTTACCCATTTAACCCATTTAAAATTATTAAATTAAAAAATAAATTGAACAACAGAAATAATATAAGTATATTTCTGGAAATTAGCTTTAAAGAGACTAAGTAGGTGAAAAGACTATTAAAAATTACATTAATCAGCGTAATGGTTCTTAATGCTCAAAATATATTTGCAAAAATAATTATAGATAATGCAAATTATCAATCTAAAATTATAAAATTAAATAGTACAAAGAATCCCAAAATAACAAGAGCTTGGGTAGAAACCGAGTTTAAAGAGGAGAAGAATAGGTCAACAGTTCTATATGAGATAGATTGCGAACAAGAAAAATTCCGAAGACTAGGAGGAGTTATGTACAAAGAAGTAACAGGTGATCCAATAGCTATGGAACCTACAAAAGAAGAATATATAATTCCAAATACAAATCTAGATACGCTTAAAAGGGAGGTATGTACAGGAAAATATTAGAAAAACTTGAGAGATTTGGGGGATCAGAGAATTATTGTAGTTATCCTGATCTAAATGACAATTCAAGAGTAAAGATAGAAAAAATTTGTTATTTAATTTAGGGCGGCACTGTCACACGAGGGTGTAAATAATTCTGTGTAAATACAGTTTTATTTACAGTCTCTAAAGCTCCCTTTTTATAGGGCACTGTTGCAAATAGGCTGACATGATAAGCTAAATATCTTATTTATTTCGAGATACAGCAGATGAATCCCTTCCACGGTCGGCACTTTCAAGGTGAAATCATTCTTTGGGCTGTTCGTTGGTATTGTAAATATGGCATCAGCTATCGTGAACTTCAAGAAATGCTCGCTGAACGAGGCATAAATGTGGATCACAGTACAATTTATCGTTGGGTTCAGCGTTATGCTCCAGAAATGGAAAAACGGTTACGCTGGTATTGGCGTAACCCTACAGATTTACATTCATGGCATATGGATGAGACTTATATCAAAGTGAAGGGGCGATGGACTTACCTGTATCGTGCAGTTGATCAACGTGGTCATACGATTGACTTTTACCTTTCCGCTAGACGGAACAGTAAATCAGCCTATTGTTTTTTAGGAAAGATCTTCAATACGGTGAAAAAATGGCAAATTCCACGGGTCATCAATACAGATAAAGCAGCGACCTATGGCCATGCTTTATCACGGTTAAAGCGAGAAGGAAAATGTCCAGTAGATATTGAGCACAGGCAGATTAAGTATAAAAATAATGTCATTGAATGTGATCATGGTAAGTTAAAGCGAATCATCAGGGCCACATTAGGATTCAAATCTATGAAGACTGCTTATGCCACAATTAAAGGTATTGAAGTCATGCGTGCACTACGTAAAGGACAAGCATCGTCATTTTATTATGGTCAGCCTCAGGGTGAAGTGTGTCTAATCAACAGGGTTTTCGGTCTCTAAGCACTTTTTAAAGGGAACATCATCGACTCAAATCTCTATTTGCAACAGTGCCGTCAAATTAACGAACACACGGATATTATTGCTGAATATGAGCAACACAAGCAAGGTCGCACTATTACAGGATTTACCTTTAAATTTAAACAAAGAACCAAGCCCAAAACGGTAAAAGCTGAAAAGACAGAGCGTGATCCACATACAGTAGATATGTTTATAACCATGACCGATAATCAACGCTTTGCCTTCGCTAAAAAAATATCTCAATTACATGAGGCATCGTATTTGGCACAAGGGCAAGCAGGTCGAAGTTACGATGTGTTTGCTGAACAAATTGCTGAAGCATTATTAGATAGTGAAAAGCAGAAAGTATATTTACCCTTCTTATCGAAATTAGGGTTTAAATTTTAAGATTTTTATTCGCTGTTTACAGGTTGTGGTAGAAGTAGTCCTTGATATCAAAAACAAAAATTATTTTAAGGGAATAAAGGCTTCTGACTATCACCAAATGATAAGTTATCTGAGTTCTATTCAGTGAAAAACTGCTATATTAGGGGTCAGCACAGAAAACGGAAATTATAGGGCGGTAAGTACATTTATTTACTTCTATGTAGTTGTTATTTAAGAACTTCGTTAAAAATCTTTCAATTAAATTGCATGTTGCCAATCTCTAGCAGACAGGCAAAGCATAAAAATATAAATCTTTGATTTTAATAAATTAATTAGTCGACAAAATTCCTTGTCGTACTATTTTCTCCAAATTCTGGGGTAACCCCTATCAAATCAAAAACTCGATGATATGCGTCATTTAGTTGATCAAATACCTTCTTACGGCAGTCAATCTATACCTAAAATAAACGATCCTAGTTGGGAGGGGTTATTAGATGATCGGAGAATATCTTGGAATATGAACGACATCACCATAATAGAAAGGCTAGTACTTATTTATTATACTTTTAGTATGAAGGTTCTTAGTGTTTTCAATCAAGAATTTGCAGAGAGAGGAGTTTCTTTTTCATACTCTGATTAGTATGCCTATGGCAAACCAATTTCACTGCTTCGGTACCCTAGTGAGGACTAGAACCTTAGGCTGTAGGCTAATGATATTGGTATATTGAGTTATTTAGGTAGTCGCGGTGTACTTCATGGTGTATAGAAAGTTAGTTTTTCGAGCTAATAAAGCCATTTTGACAAAATTTAAGAAGTATTTTAGAAAACTAGATAGTTACACAGAATTTAGGGTAGTCTCAAAATGAAAGTTATAACTAATGGTTCTTTAACATCTTCTAATTCCTTTGGTGAAAAATAAGATTCCATTTTATGCTTAACTCTCAACTTTTTTTCGCTAAATCATTTATTTTACGAAGGTTAGACTTTCAATATTAAACTTACAATTCTTGTAATACAGCCATTCCAATAGGCTTAAGAAGTTGAGAGTGGCATTTCTTGCATAGAATTATTTTGTATTAAATAAAATAACTAAAGGTTTGGCTCGTGAAGATCTCAATAAGAAAACTGTATGTAATTAGCTTAAGTGCATTAATTACTGTGGCTTGTTCCAGTCAAAGTGAATCAGAAGGGATGCTAATTATAAATAACAAAACCTCCGAAGATATAACTAAGGTTAATTTAACTTATAAAACCACTAATAAATCAGAAAATATAGGTAATTTATCTCCTAATCAATCATTTAAGTATCCTATAAAATATTCTGACACCGAAGACTCTATAGTAATTACATATACTGATAGTAATAATACAGTGCATAAGGATGTAGCTGTTCCTTATTTCGGTAAATATGATAAGAAAAATTATAGTTATAATATCAAGTAGTTTAAGTATTATTAATATTTAGAGTGTACGGCATTGACGGTATAGGTTAAATTGACACTACAAGACAGCACTTTAACCAATTTCAACAGCAACATCCCCAAATATATTTAATATAAATTAAGCATGAGATATAAAAATGCACGCCTTTGATATTATCATACCCCAATATACAGGTATCGCTGAAGATGATGATAGCCACGACCATGATGTATTTTGTTATTTAGGAAATTTAGAAGGCAACGGACAAATATTACCCCGTAACCATCATTTAGCTGTTAGCCAAAATGATATTACTCGCGTGACTGTGGTGTGTCCTGAAATGGATGCCCTTGACCGTAAAAATATGAACAGCTATGCCCAAGAAATGCACAATAAAATCGAACAGTTAGCAGGTAAACCCATTCAAACCTTGTATATCGGAGAAGACCATGACTATCCTCTTCCCCGTTATGCCGTACCAACGCAATCTGAATTTTACATGTTGCGTTGGGGCTGGAGTTCGCCTTTACTAGATGGAGTAACCTTACAAGGCATTCCTCTATATAAAATCCCATATACCCAACCTGATCACCCTTGTTATGATAATGTGTGGTCATGGTATCGTCAGGCTGAAGCGTTATATCGTTTGTGGCTTGGTTCTCAACCAGTAAGTGAAGCCTTTGCCTTAGAGCAAATGCAAAATCCCAATTCTGAGCATAGCAAAATAGGTCGAGAATTGTGCCGTATCATTGAACAAAGCACAGGTGTACCCACCTATTATTTTCTAATGAATTACCGTGATTGGACACAGGCAGAAGATATGGAACAAAAATGTCCACTGACAGGGCAGGATTGGCTATTGCCTGCCAATACCTATCACTATATTGATTTTAAATGCGATGAGAGTCGTTTGGTGAGTGAGTTGAGTCAAAATTGGTCGGATGAAAGCGAGGACTGACCGAATGAAAAATTATTTGTGGTAAGCTCATAAAGCCTATCAAGCATAGAGATAAAAATAACACCCAAACTATCTGTAACCAACCGTGAATCGTCTCGATATTTTCGGAGAGTGTTTTACTGGAATCAGGTACAGGACAAGTTTATTTTCAGTATACCCTAGCGGAACCACCTAAAAAGGCACTGTTGCAAATAGGCTGACATGATAAGCTAAATATCTTATTTATTTCGAGATACAGCAGATGAATCCCTTCCACGGTCGGCACTTTCAAGGTGAAATCATTCTTTGGGCTGTTCGTTGGTATTGTAAATATGGCATCAGCTATCGTGAACTTCAAGAAATGCTCGCTGAACGAGGCATAAATGTGGATCACAGTACAATTTATCGTTGGGTTCAGCGTTATGCTCCAGAAATGGAAAAACGGTTACGCTGGTATTGGCGTAACCCTACAGATTTACATTCATGGCATATGGATGAGACTTATATCAAAGTGAAGGGGCGATGGACTTACCTGTATCGTGCAGTTGATCAACGTGGTCATACGATTGACTTTTACCTTTCCGCTAGACGGAACAGTAAATCAGCCTATTGTTTTTTAGGAAAGATCTTCAATACGGTGAAAAAATGGCAAATTCCACGGGTCATCAATACAGATAAAGCAGCGACCTATGGCCATGCTTTATCACGGTTAAAGCGAGAAGGAAAATGTCCAGTAGATATTGAGCACAGGCAGATTAAGTATAAAAATAATGTCATTGAATGTGATCATGGTAAGTTAAAGCGAATCATCAGGGCCACATTAGGATTCAAATCTATGAAGACTGCTTATGCCACAATTAAAGGTATTGAAGTCATGCGTGCACTACGTAAAGGACAAGCATCGTCATTTTATTATGGTCAGCCTCAGGGTGAAGTGTGTCTAATCAACAGGGTTTTCGGTCTCTAAGCACTTTTTAAAGGGAACATCATCGACTCAAATCTCTATTTGCAACAGTGCCCAAAAAAGATTGAAAACCATTTTAAAGCTTTCGACTTAACCTTTTTTTACATCAATAATGGCTTCATTTAATGTCAGCATACTTTTTGAAACACCACCTGATTTTCTTGTACACTGTCAGACAAGACAGACTCCAGTAAAGTTTTATCTGGCTGCAAATTTTCAAACTCTTGGTACAGATAACCAATTTTTAATTTCGGTACAGCATAGATCCCTTCATACTTATTTCTGATTAAAGAAAAAAGAGTAGATTTACCACTTCCATTATCCCCCAATACAGCAACTTTTTGTTTGTTTCGGATTTCAAAAGAGGCATGATTAAAAATCAAATGATTATCATATCCAAAAGTTACTTCTTCACCACGAATTAATATTTTATTTTTCGGGGGATTTGTTAGCTCAAAATTAATTCGAATATTTGCCTGTTCTTCGACTTGTTCTTTTACATCTAACTGCTCTATTCGTGATTGCACGGCTTTTGCTTGCTTTGCTATTGCTTTTTGTCGCCCTCCAAAAGACTTGTAAGTAGATATGAAACTTCTAGCTCTAATTTCAGAATTACTCATATTCCTTGGCTTATCTGTTATCGCTTCAGCTTGCCTTTTTTTCTGCAAATAAGCTTCCTCTAGTTGCTTTTTCTTTGCTTGATAATTTTCATATTCTCTTTTCTCAGTGTGAATTTGATGTTCCTTCTGCTGTTTATATGCAGTATAATTCCCGTCAAAACAGTTAATGGTATTGTTGTCAATCTCAATAATTCGATTACACAATTCATCTAATAAATTTGTATCGTGGCTAATAATCATCATTGTGTTATATTTTCCTAAATTTCGCTTTAGCAATTGAATCCCTTTAGTATCTAAATTCGCTGTTGGTTCATCTAGTAAAAGTATTGAACTACTCTTAGAAAAAGTCTCAGCTAAACGTAAACGAGTTTTTTCCCCACCACTGAACCAACCTTCAGATATTGTTGAGCTGGAGCGAAATTCTTTCAATTGCCAAGAATCTACTGATTCGTGGTATTGACCGAATTGTTTATAATAAGAGATATCTCCCTTAACCTCAACATTTCCCTTGTCAGGAGCTATATCATTGTTAATGATCTCCAACAACGTCGTTTTTCCACTTCCGTTTAACCCGACTACACCAATAATATCGTTCTTAAAAACAGTTAATTTATCAAAAGTAAAAAGAAGCTTGCCTCCAAAATATTTTTCTATTCCTCTCATTTTTATCAATTCCATACAATCGCCTCCCTTTCTAGCGATTAAGTTAATAAACATATTAAATCATTAATTAGTTTTTGTAGTTTAGAGAGTTTATTTCTTAGGGTTTCTATTCCTCAATTATTCCGTATCCTTCTGGTGCAGGAATCCCATGTTCCGAAGAACGACTGACTGATTCCCACTCTTTCCATGTAAATATACGTTTTTCTGCATTTTCAACAGCTAAATCATATACAAGGCTTCCCAGAACTAATCGGAGAGGCGGATTCTCACTATTAACCAGTTTCATTATAGCTTCGGCGGCTAACTTAGGATCACTATCCACCGATTCGTTTGAATATTGTTGGGCCAACTTTTCACGTAATGAATCATACTCTTTTTTCTGTGTAGTAAAACTCATTTTTAAGTATAGATTCGTCCAGTAACCTCCAGGTTCTACGATAGATACTTTTATACCAAAATGTGCAGCTTCTTGTGCTAAAGCCTCGCTAAATCCTTCTAAAGCAAATTTACTAGCGCTATAGATTCCCGACATTGGACCACTAATCAGTCCACCAATACTAGATATCTGGATAATATGACCTGATTCTTGTGCCCGCAAGTACGGCATAACAGCTTGACTTACCCATACTGTACCGAAGAAATTAGTTTCCATTTGGCTTCTAACTTCATCTTCACTAAATTCTTCAATCATTCCCATTACCATATTCCCTGCATTGTTAATGACAATATCGAGTCTTCCAAAATGTTTAATGGCAGTTTCCACTGTAGTCGAAACAGCACTTCTATCAGTAACATCAAGACTTAAAGGAAGTAACATTCCTTCAAACTGGCATTTTAACTCATTCAGTTTTTCAATATTTCTAGCAACACCAACAACCTTCTCTCCTGACTCCAATGCTTTTTTTGTGAATTCGTATCCTAGTCCACTGCTTGCACCTGTAATAAACCACACACGTGTATTTTCATTGTTATTAAATGTCATAAATAATCTCCTCGGTAGTGTTTCAAAAAGTATGCTGAAGAAAAAGCCGATTGGATTTTGATAAAATAGAGAAATGCAAATAACTCTAGCAATCAAATGTCCAACCTGCCTCAGTGATAGTATAAAGAAAAATGGTATCA
>NZ_VPBV01000048.1:0-9343 GCF_013418545.1 Acinetobacter sp. YH12136 | reverse complement strand
CAGTATTTTTCTTAATAGTGACTATATTACAAGTATTTAAAACGACATTTCGTGTCGTTCATATGGTTTACTCCAGTCGCTTATATCCTCGTGCTGAACCACGAGGTTTTACGCTCCAGTGGATAAACTTCTTTCACAAATCCGATTAAAACCATACTTCAATCCCCCATCATCCTCTTACGGAAGATATTCCTCATCCCTGAGCCATATATGGCGCAAGAGAAGGGATTTTCGATACTAATTTAATTTTGACCTATACGGATAAACTGAAAAGACAGACACAACGTCAGCTTTTTAAAAACTCACAACTTACCCAAATGCGCCAAACAACGATGAATCGCACCACAACCCGGCTGAAAGTGCTGCACACCTTTGGCTTCTTCCATACGGCACACCTCACTCACCAAACGATCTGCCACACCTCGACCACGGTTTGCAGGATGCACCACAATATATTCAAGCGTACGATGATCATCTTGCCCTGTGCACCAAATCGCACCAATCACTTTAGTATTAAATTCTGCCGTGTAAAGTAGGGTATACTGAGCTAAGTTCTGCTCAAGTTGGCTTACCGCATCTTGCCCATCGCCAAATTCAGGGCTGGTATCATACAGTCGCTCAAGCTGGCTGCGCACTTCGTTATTTTCTAGTGAAGTATAGGCATGTACGGTAATAGGCATTGATTAACCCTCCTGAGCAATCTAATATGCTGAGACTTCGTCACAGCGAAAACATATTTACATCAATCATTTTTGACGTTTTTTGAGGAACGTGTCTATGACCCAACGTATCAGTGAAGTGGTAAGAAATACCAACGAAACTAAAATTCGAGTTCGTGTGAATCTGGACGGTACGGGTCAAGGCACACTCAATACTGGCATTCCATTTTTAGACCATATGATTGATCAAATCAAGCGACATGGTTTGTTTGATATTGATATTCATTGTGATGGCGACTTGGAAATTGATGATCACCACACCGTAGAAGACTGCGGGATCACGCTTGGACAAGCTTTTGCTCAAGCCTTGGGTGATAAAAAAGGTTTAAAACGCTACGGTCACTTTTATGCACCGCTCGATGAATCTTTAAGCCGTGTCGTGGTGGATTTATCAGGCCGTCCAGGTTTATTTATGGATATTCCATTTACCCGTGCGCGCATTGGTAGCTTTGATGTAGATTTATTCTCAGAATTCTTCCAAGGCTTTGTCAACCACGCGTTAATGACGCTGCACATTGACAATCTTAAAGGCAAAAACAGCCACCACCAAATTGAAAGCGTATTTAAAGCATTTGCACGTGCTTTACGCATGGCATGTGAAGTAGACCCACGTGCTGAAAATACTGTGGCTTCGACCAAAGGGACACTCTAATGACCCGAATTGCCCTTCTTGACTATGGCATGGGAAATTTACACTCGGCAGCCAAAGCTTTAGAGCATGTGGGTGCCACGGTGGATGTCACCAATGATCCAAAACTGATTGCACAAGCCGATAAAATCGTCTTTCCTGGCGTGGGTGCCATGCGTGACTGTATGCAGGGCATGCATGAAGCAGGAATTGATGAGGTGGTACGTAATGCAGTCTTTAATAAGCCTGTACTCGCCATTTGTGTGGGCATGCAAGCCTTGATGCAACGTTCTGAAGAAAATGGCGGTGCAGATGCGTTGGGTATTTTTGCTGGTACGGTTAAACGCTTTCCAGAAGTGGAAGGCTTAAAAGTACCGCACATGGGTTGGAATCAGGTACATCAACATGACCCGAGCCACCCAATGTGGAACAACATTGAACAAGACGCGCGTTTCTACTTCGTGCACAGTTTCTATGTTGAACCACAAGATGACAGCATTGTGGCTGCAACCTGTGATTATGGTCTGACCTTCTGTACTGCACTGCATCAAGATAACTTGTTTGCAACGCAGTTCCACCCTGAAAAGAGCCATACTGCGGGCTTACAGCTACTTAAAAATTTTGTGGAATGGAAAATTTAAGTTTTTCAAAGCACTGAATTTTTTCTAAAGCCGAGTGAATCTCGGCTTTATTTTTGCGTGAATGTTTTTCACTTTTCATCTGCTATTTTATTGTTTAAAATTAGCACGTTTTTTATACCTTTAATTCAAAAAAATTTTAACTCAATTTAAAAACCAAGGAATTACAACAATGAGTCAATATGTAGAAGATTCTGCACTGAGTGCAACGGGGCGTTTTGGTCGCATGTCTTTTTTAGCTTGGAACTGCTTACTCAGTTTCGCACTGACCCTGCTTATTTTAGTCATTGCAATTATTGCACCTAATCTTTTGGTCGATCTAAGCTCAGGCTCTATGGGCATTGGCATGATCTTACTTGTTATTATTTATATCGTTGCATTCTACTTTAGCTTTATTTTTACCATCCGCCGCCTACATGACCGCAATCATACGGGTTGGTTGTCTTTGCTGATTTTAGTGCCTGTGGTCAATATTATTCTGGGTTTATATCTGATCTTTGCCTCGGGCGATGACCGTCAGAATAGCTATGGTGCGCCACGTCCAACCGCAGGTTGGGAAAAAGTACTGGCTTGGATTTTCATTGTCCTAATTATTTTGGCAATCCTTGGCGGCTTATTTTCTGGCTTTATGGCATAGCGGCCTAAATCATACCCCATTGAAGTTTAAAATAGTCCACACTGCTTGGGCTATTTTTTAACTTTTAAAATTTTCAAGCAAAGTGATATTTCAATATTTTAGACTTTGCCAAATTCTGCAAAATTCTTTAGGCTAAAACGGCTTCTTTACCGCTTTGAATATTATGGATCAAACCCGTTTGCGCACCCTGCCAAGCCCTGAGCAAATTCAACAATTACCACACTTTGAAAATCTGCCCCGCGCGCAGATTATGCTGATTCAAACGCTGGAACAATGCCTTGAAGTGGAAGCAGAATTAAAAACCGCAGCCGTTTTGGGTTTCGACTCCGAATCTAAACCCACCTTTAATGTCGGTGAAGTGTCTACGGGCCCGCATTTAATTCAACTGGCAACGCTAGAAAAAGCCTATTTATTTCAGGTCAATGCCGATATTTGGCAATTTTTACAACCGATTTTTGCCAATCGGGATCAAATTAAAGTCGGTTTTGGGCTTAAAAATGATGCCCATTTATTTCGTAAAAAAGGCATGCAGTTGAATAGCGTGATTGAATTATCCAAGTGTTTTGGCAGTTTTGGCTTTAAAAGTCCATTGGGGCTCAAAAATGCCATGGCCCTGTTATTTCATGTGAATTTTCCCAAAAGTAAAAGCATCAGCACCTCAAACTGGGCACGTCAATCACTTAGCGAAGCGCAAATTGCCTATGCCGCTGCCGATGCCTACGCACCTGTATTGGTATTTGAAGAATTAGGGCGTTTAGGTTTATTGCCCGATCACATTCCCAACAGTTCACTCAAATTGCGGATTCGCCCATCTAAAACAAAACCTGCAACAGATGCTTAGAGATTTAACAATACTTTGTTAAGATGCACAGATTGAATTCAATAAGTTTTTGGCAAGGAGCGAAAGCATGCTGATCATCCCTGCAATTGACCTGAAAGATGGCAAGTGTGTTCGTTTAAAACAAGGTCGTATGGAAGATGATACTGTATTTTCTGACGATCCAGTGGCGACTGCACAGCACTGGGTAAATGAAGGCGCGCGTCGCTTGCATTTAGTCGATTTAAACGGCGCTTTCGCAGGTACGCCAATTCATAAACCTGTGGTCGAAGCCATTGCAAAATCACAACCTGAGCTTCCAATTCAAATTGGTGGTGGTATTCGTTCACTCGAAACCATTGAACACTATTTAGATGCTGGCGTGTCTTTCGTGATTATTGGCACTAAAGCCGTGCAAGAGCCTGCTTTTGTAGAAGAAGCATGCAAAAAGTTTGCAGGACACATTATTGTCGGAATTGACGCCATGAATGGCATGGTGGCAACCGATGGCTGGGCCAACGTGACTGACGTCAAAGCGACTGATTTAGCCAAACGTTTTGCCGATGCAGGCGTATCTAGCATTGTCTATACCGATATTGCCCGTGACGGCATGATGCAAGGTGTAAACGTTGAGCAAACCGTAAACTTAGCGCAATATTCAGGCTTGCCTGTGATTGCATCGGGTGGTGTAACCAACTTAGATGACGTACGCAACTTAAAAGGTCAGCCAGGCATTCTAGGCGCTATTACAGGTCGTGCAATTTATGAAGGCACTTTAAGCCTGCGTGAAGCGCAATTGCTGTTAGATGAACAAGCCTTGTAATTGGTTCTGAGATGCTCAAAGAGGTCTACGGACCTCTTTTTTATTGATTTTTGCGCTTCCTCACCTATTTTTTATCCGTTTTTATGTCTCATCTTACCCATACATTGCGTCATAAAGCTCCACAACTGGCGTTAATGTTCATCACGCTGATTTGGGGCGCGACCTTTATTACGGTGCAATATGGCTTAAATTTCAGCAGCCCAATTTTATTTGTGGCCTTACGTTTTGCTGCAGCAACGTTAGCCGTTGCACTGCTGTCATGGCGTAGTTTAAGTGCGATCAACCTATATGAAGTTTTTGCAGGTTTTGCAATTGGTGCTGTGATTGCACTGGGTTATGCCACCCAAACTATAGGTTTACAAAGTATCAGCAGCAGTGAATCTGCATTTTTGACTGCGCTGTATGTCCCGCTTGTGCCGCTGCTGCTATGGTTATGCTTTGATCAACGTCCGCATGTCATGACTTGGTTGGGTGCTATTTTGGCATTTGTAGGCTTGGTCTTTTTAACAGGCAATGGCTTAGGCGCAATTCAGTTAAGTTTTGGACAAGCCATTACTTTAATCGGTTCAATTGCGATTGCCTTTGAAATTATTTTAATTAGCTATTTTGCCAATCGGGTCAATTTAAAGCGCGTTACCCTCATCCAACTGGGTTGTGCATCGTTATTGTGTTTTGCGATTGCACCATGGGTTGGAGAAACTCAATTGCCCGAATTTCAGTGGTCACTCCTTGCTGTTTTGCTCGGCTTAGGCATTGCCAGTGCCGTGATTCAATTGGTGATGAACTGGGCGCAACGACAAGTAGACCCTGCGCAAGCTGCTATTATTTATGCAGGTGAGCCTGTTTGGGCCGCATTGATTGGACGTTTGGCAGGCGAGCGCTTGGCAGTTCTGGCGTTGTTCGGTGGACTACTGGTGGTTTTAGGCGTGCTGGTCAGCGAATGGCGACCAAAATTTTTTAAACGTAACTCATGCTCCCAAAAAGCTGAATAAACAGCATCTCGGCGAGATCGCTCAAAAAATTTTAAAAAGACCAATGAACGTGGATTTAATGATACATCGGTAAATTGTCATTCACACGAATTAAACCGCGTATGGCACGGTAAACCATCCATAACCATGAAATAGCAACTACTGCGATACAGAAAAGTGTCGCAGCCAAAGTCATACTGGCAAAGCTTTGCGCATCTGGACTAAAGAACACCAAAAAGAACGGCACAAAGGCCACAATATTCCAAAACAGATACCACCAGAAGCTGCGAATTTGCCAAGTAAAATGACTGGCAAAAATTGAACCTTGTACATCACTACGTTTTAAATAGTTGATGATTAAGGCAATCACGGCCAATATCCCCGCAGAAAAAATCGCCACGATATACAGCACATATAAAATCATGGTCAATGAACGATGTGGGTCTTGATCTACTGAATATGAATGCTCTGCGTCTGACATAATGCACCTGACAAGCCTGTTACTGGAACAATATTCCCAATTAGATGTTAAGCTGATTCAACGGAGAAATCATCCATAAAATCAGAAAGATATTTAAGCCTATCGTACAAAAATAAATCTTACCAAAGGGTTGTTTTTGTGTTTTATGGCGTAATTTTTGTTGTGCTAACCATGCTGCAGGCCAACCCCCTAAAAAAGCCACAATATGCAAGTTATTTTCAGGAATACGACGTCCACCCTGCTGTGCAGCTTCTTTATCTTGTGCATACAGCCAATAACTCAGCGCATTCATCAAACTGATGAATAATAACAACATACCACTGAGCAATCCCAACAGCATCAGCAAAGCCAAAGCAACAATATAAGCCACACACAATATTTGCATCGGCTGCATTTTTTGCGTGCTGTTGGATATTTTTGTACTCACAGCAGATGCCTTTGCCGCCTTGGTCTGCGAAGCTTTTAAATACACCGCTTGCTGCGCTCGGTAACGTCCACGCTCATCCACAGTCACTGTGTATTCTAAGGCACAGCCCACAATTGGACGTGGACCTTGTCGGGCGAAGTCCTTAATGTGTAAAAACACGCGATCTTTTTGGTGGTCATTCGGCTGAATAAACCCATAACCCTGCTCATCAAACCATTCGACTAAACGCCCTTGATCACGCATGTTCTATATCCCTCAAGCTGTCACAAACTTTAAGCGTTCAATCAGCATATTCCGCATTTCATCTGGATTTTTCTGCAGAATATCTGCGCCTGTCCGCCCTTCTGCCGCATTTTTAGCAGCCACCTGCAAACGCATTAACCAAAAACGTCCTGCCGCCATTGCCAAATACAGTTCTAAACAAGCCTTTTCGTCTTGGGTTAAAGGACGCACGGTTTCGTAGGCATTTAAAAATGCCATCGCCTTGCTTTCATTTAAGCTCAACTCAGGAAAGTCGGTACAAAAATCATTTAGGGTAATCGCAATATCAAACAGCAATTCATCTTGATTTAATTCATAAAAATCTAAAATGCCTTGCAACTGATCATCTGCAAACAAGGTATTGTCACGGAATAAATCCGAGTGAATAAAACCTTTAGGACGCTGCGGATAGACTGCGGTTAAGGCTTCATACAAGCCCAAAAGTTTGGACAGTAAGGCTTGATCGGCCACATGCATGCTTGGTTTTAATTGGCGTGCGACCCCTGCCCAATAAGCGTGATCACGTACATGATCGCGCTGCAAAGGAAAATTTTGTAAGGCCACATGCATTTTGGCTTGTGCAATCGCAATCGCTTCCACTTGCGCCACTGTTGCCAGTGTCGGATGCTGCCCAATTAAACGCGGTGCAATTTGTGCAGGTTTTTCTTTTAATTGGTGAATGGCTTGTCCCGAATAGGATAAAGGCACTGCCACAGGCAAACCCGCTTGCCCCAAATGCTGTAATACAGGAATTAATTCGCCTGCCGCTTGCTGATCTAATTCTTCAAAAATGGTCAGCACGTACTCGTTTTGATTGTCGCAACGCAAAAAATAATTGGTATTTTGAATCCCCCCTTGAATGGGAATCAGCTCGACCACCTCCAATCCATAAGGCGCTGCAAAGACCTGAACTTCCTTTAAAGTCAAAGGAGTATAAACCGACATAGAAAACCTGCGAAAAACCTGAGCTAAGTTTGATAGAATACCCGCTCCATCTGCCAAGGTGTAGCGCTTGTGTGGGTGAGTTTCATAATCGGCTGTAATAATTGGAAAAATTTATGCTAGCGAAACGTATTATTCCTTGCCTAGACGTAGATAATGGTCGCGTGGTTAAGGGCGTGCAATTCCTTGATATTCGTGATGCGGGCGACCCTGTCGAAGTGGCGCGTCGTTATAATGAACAAGGTGCCGATGAAATCACCTTTTTAGACATTACCGCTACCCATCATGGTCGTGATACGACTTATCGTACCGTAGAACGTATGGCAGAAACCGTGTTCGTGCCCCTCACCGTTGGTGGTGGCGTGCGCAAGGTTGAAGACATTCGCCTATTATTGAACGCAGGTGCAGATAAAGTCAGCATTAACTCTGCAGCCGTGTTTAACCCAGAATTTGTGCAAGAAGCCTCACAACGTTTTGGCGCACAATGTATTGTGGTTGCTATTGATGCGAAAAAAACGGGTGATAACAAATGGGAAATTTTCACCCACGGTGGTCGTAAACCCACTGGTATTGACGCAATTGAATGGGCTGTGAAAATGGCGGACTACGGCGCAGGTGAGTTGTTGGTCACCTCAATGGATGCCGATGGCACCAAAGCAGGCTATGACTTGGCGCTCATGCGTGCCATCAATGACCGTGTAACTGTACCCACCATTGCGTCTGGCGGTGTAGGTAATTTACAGCACTTGGCCGATGGTATTTTAAAAGGCGGTGCAGATGCGGTACTAGCTGCCTCAATTTTCCACTTTGGTCAGCACACTATTCCAGAAGCCAAACAATATTTGGCAGCGCAAGGCATTGAAATGCGTTTGTAAAATCATAGTGCAAACGAACTGTGAAAAGTGCAATCTGAGGATTGCACTTTTTTTAGCTTAAAATTGAAGTAAAGGTAAAATTTAGGCAGAAAAAAAGGAGTCCGAAGACTCCTATCAACTCAAAAAACCACAGCGCTGAGGTTCTTTTATCTTTTTAAATAGACTTATAAAAAAATAATCAACAAAATCAATTTATCATCACACAATATTCAACCGAAACATCCGTGGATATTTCACTGCACACAATATACGCAGAGCTTTAGCTGAAATATTGACCAAAAACACCAAAAACATTGACCATTTGCGACAAGACTTGCCCAAGCTGTCAGTACAAACCTTCATTTGCTGCAATACAGTTAAGATAACTGCTCTGCCACAGCTAATTTTTTCTCGACCCATTTGGCAGGAAAATATGCAGCAGACAGATGGTTTAAACCCTGTGCAATCACCCGAGGTAAGGCAATGCCTAACGGATTTTGCTCCTGTAAGGCAGGGGCTGAAATGACTCGCGTTCCTAAAATATAATCAAACCACGGTTTGGTCACGCACCAGTTCGCATCCTGATTGCTGTTCATGTGATGGTCATAATGCCACGGAATTTTCTTAACTGCCCACTCTGGCTCTAAATGCGCACGACGGTGAATATAATAATAATTCGCAGCACTATATAGCGCAGCCAAACTCATACCCTTAGAAATTGGATAGAACACGCCACTGGCCACCGTTGCCACCACAGCCAAAGACACAATTTCATTTTTGGTACGCCAGTTGCGAATCCCTTCGACATAGCCATGATCGTGAAAACTGGTTTTACGCACTTCACGATGATGTTCCCAATGTGATTTCATACTTTCAGGCACAGGACTATAACGGCGCTGCCCTGCTCGATGCGTTCCGTGCAAAATATATTTATGTGCCACCCATTCAAAACCATTGGCAACCACCAAACCTGCTAGAAATCCTTTCCACATCGCTATTTCTGTTCCTTAAAATGTAGTCAAACATAGTCAAGGACTAATTCGCACTCTGTTAATGTCTTGTTGCCAAGCGTGTAACTAGAGCCTGAGTCGGTCAGTTCCGACTTGTAGCGGTCAGTCCGTTCTTGCAATATACGCTTTACAGTT
>NZ_VPBV01000047.1:0-9984 GCF_013418545.1 Acinetobacter sp. YH12136 | reverse complement strand
AAAGTCGTTTGAATGATTTCTTCTTGGTCTACGTGCCATAAAATACTCCATATATTGATGTTTATAACATCATTTGAGGAGCAGAGTATCACTTATAGGAGTTGTTCAAATTTCCGGATCCATCTCTAAGTGAGGAGGAAATGACTCTTACTATTCAGATGTTGTTTCAAGCTTTTTTTGATTGATAGAGTTTTATGTATTAAACTCTATATTGAAAGTAAATATATTGTAAAAATAGTATGTTATTTACTAATTGATTAAATTATTTACACTTATTCTGTATAATGCTCTATGAATTCATTACTTATTTTTTTAAATTAAAAATCATATGCAAAGCTTAAATGATGAAGAGTGTCGCCAAGTTGAAAGTGTAAAACAGCTTTTACAAAAAAATTTTAAAGATAAGCTTTATGCTATTTATTTATATGGTTCGTATGTTGATGGTGGTTTAAAACATAAAAGTGATCTTGATATTTTAGTTATTATTGAACGTGAAATTACCGATCAGGAAAGAAAACAATTAGCGCAGAATTTTCTAAATATATCTGTTCCGATTGGTCATGCTACAGCGCGTGCCTTAGAAATTACGATATTAGAAAAAGGGAGTATTACCAATAAAAATCATCCATATACATATCAGCTACAATATGGCGAGTGGTTGAGAGAAGAATTACTCAAAGGTGAATTACTTTATAGTCAATCTGATCCAGATATTAGTATTTTACTTAAAACTGCCCAATTACATAACATTACTATCTTTGGACCTGATATTTGCGATTGGTTAAATCCAATTAGCTATGAACAATTAATATTTGCCATGCAAAAAACTTATCCACAAATTATTGCTCATTGGAAAGACGATCAGGATGAATGTAATCAAATTTTAGCGCTATGCCGTATAGCTTATACATTAGATCATAAAACAATAGTTGCCAAGGATGTTGCTGCGACATGGTTTTTAGAATTCTTAAGTCAGATAGATCAAGACATTTTGCAACTCATAATAGATGAATATATTGGGCAAGGTCATGAGCAATGTTGGTTAGTTTTACATGATCAGCTTGCTAAAATTGTTAAAGAATTACAGCATAAAATTGAACCACTACTTTTTAACTGATGTGGAAGTAATGGATATGCTTCTTAGATTATTACCTCACTATATCTCTAAATACCGAAGAGACTTGATATTGCAAAGGGGGGCGTGGTTGGAGTTGCATGAAGATTTTAAATAAAAGCGGAGGAACTAGGGTAAAAGTTGCCAAAAAGTTTCTTCTGAAATGACTTTTATATTATGACGTTTAAGCAAAGCGGAGGTAACTCCATTGCCATAGATCTTATTCCCATTAAATTGACCATCGTAAATCATTGAACTACCACATGAAGGGCTATTTTCTTTAAGCACTACCAGAGTAGCTTTTAATAATTGAACTTTTTTTAAAGTTCTATATGCCCCTTCAATATAGATTGAAGTCACATCCTTTCCTGATTTTTCAATTACACAGGCTTTTCCATCTAAGACATCATCGCCATTACCTCCCGAAATCTCGGCAGGTTCGCGTGGTGTTGATAAACCGCCAAGAATCTCTGGACATACCATAGTAGCTTTTCCATCTTTGACTAATTTTTCGATTTTTTCGTTTAAGCTATGCGTCCCGTTATAACGTACCTTTAAGCCAGCCAGACAAGAACTTACTAAAATCATATTTCCTCTATGAAAAAGATATGTATCGATTTGCTATTTAGCCAGTACCTATTATTTTTTAAAATTAATAGGTTAGTGCTATGGATAAAACAAGAATTTAAATATGATCAATGCAAAGTGAGTTATTTTTTTTCTAACCCACAAAGCTTATAGATTAGTTTGATCCTTTTTGTTTAGAAAATTTATCAACAGTGATGTGTGCTGAATTAGCAGGAGACTTTCACTTGGGAGATTCTAGGCAGCTAACCGATAAAAGTCTTCTGCCATTTGATTTGGTGTCTTAAAATCCAAGCCTTTTTGAATTCTTCGCTGATTATAAAATAACTCTATATATTTTGTAATATCCGCTTTGGCTTCTTCCCTTGTTTTGTAGTTGCGATGATGGACTAGTTCATTTTTGAGTATGCCCCAGAAACTCTCTATCGGTGCATTATCAAAGCAGTCGCCTTTTTTGCTCATTGAACCCTGAAAATCAAATTTCTCAAGTAAGTTTCGATATTCATTACTGCAATATTGGCTGCCTCTATCTGAATGTACAATGAGATCTTTAGCAGGTTTCTGATTGCGAATAGCCATATTCAATGCATCACAAACAAGCTTGGCTGTCATGCGCTCATTTAAGCTATAGCCAACAACCTGTTTCGTGTAAAGATCTTTGACAGCTGCCAAGTACAACCAGCCCTCAGCCGTCCAAATGTAGGTAATGTCACTCGACCACGCAAGATTAGGCTTCGTCATTGAAAACTGTTGCTTGAGTAAATTGTCATAAATAGAACGGTTGTGATCACTGTTCGTGGTTCTTTTGAAACGCTTATGGCGCTTACAATACAACTGATTTGATTTTTTTATTTGGCGCACAGCATACGTACTTATTTTGATACCTTGCGCTTGTAAATGCTTGGTTAATCGAACATAGCCATAGCTTTGTTTGGTTTCTTCATGGGCTATTTTGACCAAAATTGTCTGCTGATTTCGCTGAATTGATCTTTTACTCATGCCTCGCTTTAGCCAATCATAAAAGCGAGAAACGGATACACGAAGTAATCGAGCCATTAAAATAATCGGAAATAAGTGGCTTTGCGATTTCATATAGGCGTACCTCACTGACTTTCTTTGGCAAAGTACGCTGCTGCCTTTTTTAAAAATTCACGTTCCATTTCAGCTGTTTTGAGCTGTTGTTTAAGCTTCTTATTTTCTTCGAGTAAGGCGTTTAGATCGGGCGAATACTGTTTTGTGCCTGCTAAAGTTCCAGCCTTTGCTTTGTTATTCCAGTTCGAAAGGGTTTGCATTGAAATGCCAAGTTGTCTAGCGGATTCCGATACATTACCTTGGTTCTCTTCAATGGCTTTTATGGCTTCAGCTTTAAATTCTGCGGTGTAAGTCTTCTGTTTCTTGCTCATGGTAAACTCCTAATGAGTATGTATAGTTTACCAAGTTAAACCCTCCTGTTTTTTAAGCACACATCAATAGAGTGGGAGTGACGGGCACTGGCTGGCAATGTCTAGCAACGGCAGGCATTTCGGCTGAGGGTAAAAGAACTTTCCGCTAAGCGATAGACTGTATGTAAACACAGTATTGCAAGGACGCGGAACATGCCTCATGTGGCGGCCAGGACGGCCAGCCGGGATCGGGATACTGGTCGTTACCAGAGCCACCGACCCGAGCAAACCCTTCTCTATCAGATCGTTGACGAGTATTACCCGGCATTCGCTGCGCTTATGGCAGAGCAGGGAAAGGAATTGCCGGGCTATGTGCAACGGGAATTTGAAGAATTTCTCCAATGCGGGCGGCTGGAGCATGGCTTTCTACGGGTTCGCTGCGAGTCTTGCCACGCCGAGCACCTGGTCGCTTTCAGCTGTAAGCGTCGCGGTTTCTGCCCGAGCTGTGGGGCGCGGCGGATGGCCGAAAGTGCCGCCTTGCTGGTTGATGAAGTACTGCCTGAACGGCACTGTTGCAAATAGTCGGTGGTGATAAACTTATCATCCCCTTTTGCTGATGGAGCTGCACATGAACCCATTCAAAGGCCGGCATTTTCAGCGTGACATCATTCTGTGGGCCGTACGCTGGTACTGCAAATACGGCATCAGTTACCGTGAGCTGCAGGAGATGCTGGCTGAACGCGGAGTGAATGTCGATCACTCCACGATTTACCGCTGGGTTCAGCGTTATGCGCCTGAAATGGAAAAACGGCTGCGCTGGTACTGGCGTAACCCTTCCGATCTTCGCCCGTGGCACATGGATGAAACCTACGTGAAGGTCAATGGCCGCTGGGCGTATCTGTACCGGGCCGTCGACAGCCGGGGCCGCACTGTCGATTTTTATCTCTCCTCCCGTCGTAACAGCAAAGCTGCATACCGGTTTCTGGGTAAAATCCTCAACAACGTGAAGAAGTGGCAGATCCCGCGATTCATCAACACGGATAAAGCGCCCGCCTATGGTCGCGCGCTTGCTCTGCTCAAACGCGAAGGCCGGTGCCCGTCTGACGTTGAACACCGACAGATTAAGTACCGGAACAACGTGATTGAATGCGATCATGGCAAACTGAAACGGATAATCGGCGCCACGCTGGGATTTAAATCCATGAAGACGGCTTACGCCACCATCAAAGGTATTGAGGTGATGCGTGCACTACGCAAAGGCCAGGCCTCAGCATTTTATTATGGTGATCCCCTGGGCGAAATGCGCCTGGTAAGCAGAGTTTTTGAAATGTAAGGCCTTTGAATAAGACAAAAGGCTGCCTCATCGCTAACTTTGCAACAGTGCCATTTTAAGCGTTATGCTAAGCCCAGGAAGCCGCAGGATCTTTTGAACCACAACTGCATTAACGTCCGCTATTCTGATACGAGTGGATTGTACGCCTGGGAATTCGAGAAAGATGCTCAGAAATTCAGTCTGAAAGTCAAAGGGCAATATATTGCGAACAGCACGATTCATCAGCTCGATGCAGCATTAGACGGGCTGGGGATTGCCTATATTCCCGAGTATGTTGCAGATGGATATATCAAAAGCGGCAAGCTGATTGCTGTTCTGACCGAGTGGTGTCCATATTTTGACGGCTACCATATTTATTATCCTCACCGCCGACAGGATTCTCCTGCGTTTATGGCTTTTCTGCAAGTTTTGCGTGACAGGTACAATAATGGAATAAGATAAATTTATGAGTAAAGGATTATGTCCACGATAAGCACCTGGGTCGATTCCTGGGAGGCGGCCATGAGGGTAGGGAAGCGCCGTCCCGTCAAGTCAGCGTAATGCTCTGCCAGTGTTACAACCAATTAACCAATTCTGATTAGAAAAACTCATCGAGCATCAAATGAAACTGCAATTTATTCATATCAGGATTATCAATACCATATTTTTGAAAAAGCCGTTTCTGTAATGAAGGAGAAAACTCACCGAGGCAGTTCCATAGGATGGCAAGATCCTGGTATCGGTCTGCGATTCCGACTCGTCCAACATCAATACAACCTATTAATTTCCCCTCGTCAAAAATAAGGTTATCAAGTGAGAAATCACCATGAGTGACGACTGAATCCGGTGAGAATGGCAAAAGCTTATGCATTTCTTTCCAGACTTGTTCAACAGGCCAGCCATTACGCTCGTCATCAAAATCACTCGCATCAACCAAACCGTTATTCATTCGTGATTGCGCCTGAGCGAGACGAAATGCGCGATCGCTGTTAAAAGGACAATTACAAACAGGAATCGAATGCAACCGGCGCAGGAACGCTGCCAGCGCATCAACAATATTTTCACCTGAATCAGGATATTCTTCTAATACCTGGAATGCTGTTTTCCCGGGGATCGCAGTGGTGAGTAACCATGCATCATCAGGAGTACGGATAAAATGCTTGATGGTCGGAAGAGGCATAAATGCCGTCAGCCAGTTTAGTCTGACCATCTCATCTGTAACATCATTGGCAACGCTACCTTTGCCATGTTTCAGAAACAACTCTGGCGCATCGGGCTTCCCATACAATCGATAGATTGTCGCACCTGATTGCCCGACATTATCGCGAGCCCATCTATACCCATATAAATCAGCATCCAGGTTGGAATTTAATCGCGGCCTCGAGCAAGACGTTTCCCGTTGAATATGGCTCATAACACCCCTTGTATTACTGTTTATGTAAGCAGACAGTTTTATTGTTCATGATGATATATTTTTATCGGCACTGTTGCAAATAGTCGGTGGTGATAAACTTATCATCCCCTTTTGCTGATGGAGCTGCACATGAACCCATTCAAAGGCCGGCATTTTCAGCGTGACATCATTCTGTGGGCCGTACGCTGGTACTGCAAATACGGCATCAGTTACCGTGAGCTGCAGGAGATGCTGGCTGAACGCGGAGTGAATGTCGATCACTCCACGATTTACCGCTGGGTTCAGCGTTATGCGCCTGAAATGGAAAAACGGCTGCGCTGGTACTGGCGTAACCCTTCCGATCTTTGCCCGTGGCACATGGATGAAACCTACGTGAAGGTCAATGGCCGCTGGGCGTATCTGTACCGGGCCGTCGACAGCCGGGGCCGCACTGTCGATTTTTATCTCTCCTCCCGTCGTAACAGCAAAGCTGCATACCGGTTTCTGGGTAAAATCCTCAACAACGTGAAGAAGTGGCAGATCCCGCGATTCATCAACACGGATAAAGCGCCCGCCTATGGTCGCGCGCTTGCTCTGCTCAAACGCGAAGGCCGGTGCCCGTCTGACGTTGAACACCGACAGATTAAGTACCGGAACAACGTGATTGAATGCGATCATGGCAAACTGAAACGGATAATCGGCGCCACGCTGGGATTTAAATCCATGAAGACGGCTTACGCCACCATCAAAGGTATTGAGGTGATGCGTGCACTACGCAAAGGCCAGGCCTCAGCATTTTATTATGGTGATCCCCTGGGCGAAATGCGCCTGGTAAGCAGAGTTTTTGAAATGTAAGGCCTTTGAATAAGACAAAAGGCTGCCTCATCGCTAACTTTGCAACAGTGCCAGTTTTATTACGAACGTGTTTTGGGTGGACAACGGAAAACATATTTCATCGAAAGACCAAAAAAAGAAAAAACACTTCCTGTTGTGATGAGTGAAGAAGAAACCATTCGGGTACTACGCGCTATTGAAAACGTGAAACACAAGGCTATTCTGATGACTATTTATTCGGCAGGTTTGCGCATTTCTGAATGTATAAACCTGAAAATAAAAGACATTGACTCCAAGCGCATGCAAATTCGTATAGAACAGTCAAAAGGAAAAAGAGATCGTTATACCATTTTATCTGAGAAAACATTAATTATTTTAAGAACATACTTTATGGAATATAAACCAAAAGATTATTTATTTGAAGGTCAAAAAGGTGGCGCATACTCAAGCCGAAGTATTCAAAACATTTTTAAAGCAGCTGTTTTAAAAGCAAAGATTCAAAAGGAAGTTACTGTACATACCTTACGACATAGCTTTGCAACGCATTTGCTTGAGAATGGTACGAGTTTACGTTATATTCAATCGTTGTTAGGTCATTCAAGCAGTAAAACAACTGAGGTTTATACACATATTACCACCAAGGGAATGGAACAATTAAAAAGTCCGATGGATTTGTTAGATATATAGAAAGGATTTGTATATTTGAGCAAAACTTAACAAAAAGCACTATGAATATAAATCCTTTTGAGAGAGTAGAAACGAACGGTAAACGGTTGAAAACGGATTTGTCACTGATAATGAAAGGTTTAGCAAAATAAGATATAGTGGATATATACGCCATTTGGCGTATAGCCACTTGTTATGTGCCATTTTTGAATGACAATGCGAATAGATACGGACAAACAAATGAATTTACTTAGTGATAAGAACGTTGCAATAATTGGTGGTGGACCCGTTGGACTGACTATGGCAAAATTATTACAGCAAAACGGCATAGACGTTTCAGTTTACGAAAGAGACAACGACCGAGAGGCAAGAATTTTTGGTGGAACCCTTGACCTACACAAAGGTTCAGGTCAGGAAGCAATGAAAAAAGCGGGATTGTTACAAACTTATTATGACTTAGCCTTACCAATGGGTGTAAATATTGCTGATGAAAAAGGCAATATTTTATCCACAAAAAATGTAAAGCCCGAAAATCGATTTGACAATCCTGAAATAAACAGAAATGACTTAAGGGCTATCTTGTTGAATAGTTTAGAAAACGACACGGTTATTTGGGATAGAAAACTTGTTATGCTTGAACCTGGTAAGAAGAAGTGGACACTAACTTTTGAGAATAAACCGAGTGAAACAGCAGATTTGGTTATTCTTGCCAATGGTGGAATGTCGAAAATAAGGAGCTTTGTTACCGACACGCAAGTTGAAGAAACCGGTACTTTCAACATCCAAGCTGATATTCTTCAACCGGAAATAAACTGTCCCGGATTTTTTCAGCTATGCAACGGCAACCGATTAATGGCGGGACATCAGGGCATTTTATTGTTTGCCAATCCCAATAATAATGGTGCATTGTATTTAGGAATTAGTTTTAAAACGCCCGATGAATGGAAAAATAAAATTCCCTTAGATTTTCAGGACAGAAACAGCGTTGCCGATTTTTTATTGAAAAGATTTTCCAAATGGAGTGAAGTTTACAAACAATTAATACGTTCGGTATCAACATTTCAATGCTTGCCCACAAGGAAATTTCCTTTGAACAATGATTGGAAAAGTAACCGTCCATTACCCATAACAATGATTGGCGATGCTGCTCATTTGATGTCGCCTTTTGCAGGACAGGGTGTAAATACGGGATTATTGGATGCTTTGATATTGTCTGAAAACCTTACAAACGGAGAATTTACAAGTATTGAAAATGCCATCGAAAACTACGAACAACAAATGTTTGTTTATGCAAAAGATACGCAGGACGAATCGACAGAAAACGAAACCGAAATGTTTAGTCCCAATTTTTCGTTTCAAAAATTATTGAATCTATAAACAGTAAGAAAAAACGGCTACTAACAAGCAGTTTTGCAATAGTGGGGCAGAAGTGCAAAATTGAACTTGTGTGCTTCTATCAACTTTTGTACATTAGCTGCCAGTTTAAGATGGGTGCATTTGAGTATGCCCAAAGGAGCCCGCAAGTATGCGCAGGACGAAGCCAGTAGCCGCGCCGATGGTGGCGCGGGTCTATCTGCGCGTCAGCACCGACGCGCAGGACTTGGAACGCCAAGAGGCGATCACTACGGCCGCGAAGGCCGCCGGCTACTACGTCGCCGGCATCTACCGTGAGAAGGCATCCGGCGCACGCGCCGACCGGCCTGAGCTGCTGCGCATGATCGGCGACCTACAGCCCGGCGAGGTGGTCATTGCCGAGAAGATCGACCGCATCAGCCGCCTACCTTTGCCCGAGGCCGAGCGCCTGGTGGCCTCGATACAGGCCAAAGGCGCACGCCTGGCCGTCCCTGGCGTGGTCGATCTATCCGACCTGGCGGCCGAGGCCCAGGGCGTCGCCAAGATCGTGCTGGAAGCCGTGCAGATCATGCTTTTTCGCCTGGCCTTGCAGATGGCCCGCGACGACTACGAGGACAGGCGCGAACGCCAGCGCCAAGGCATTGAGTTGGCCCGCCAGGCCGGGCGGTACAAGGGCCGCCGTGCTGATCCGAAGCGCCGCGCCCAAGTTGTCGCGCTGCGCAAGTCCGGCTACAGCATCAACAAGACCGCCGAGCTGGCCGGGTACAGTGCGGCCCAGGTGAAACGGATATGGGCCGAGGTCAGCCAGGCCGAAGCGAAGCAGCACGGCGCGTTCGTGGAGGACGCATTGACGGAAGCCGATGCCCTGGCCGCTGTCGGCCAGGATGAGCGCCAGGAGGAAAGGGCATGAAGAAGCCGAACCAAGACGACGAGCCGTTTTTCATCACCGAGGAGATTGCGGCCGAAATGATCGCCGGCGGCTATGAGTTCGAGCTGCCGCCCATTCCTTGCACCATCCGCCTACGCGACGTGCTGGAGCGCATGACCGATGCTGAGCTAGCATTGCAGCCGGGCGAGATCGCCGACCAGGAGCGTGAACGCTGCCGGCGCAAGCCGTGTTCAACCTCATGATCTGGTCATGGTATTTTTCATGGCACTGAGCCTGATAGTTCTTGCAAATTGTTGTCACTAAAGGGTTTTGTGTGCTTGTTTACAATCGAGTGGGAGTGACGGGCACTGGCTGGCAATGTCTAGCAACGGCAGGCATTTCGGCTGAGGGTAAAAGAACTTTCCGCTAAGCGATAGACTGTATGTAAACACAGTATTGCAAGGACGCGGAACATGC
>NZ_VPBV01000046.1:0-10583 GCF_013418545.1 Acinetobacter sp. YH12136 | reverse complement strand
GTTCAAATGGCGATTCAGCGTTTAATTGGTTTTGGGAAAAAAGAAGAGTTTAAGGAAATTTTGGCAATTTTAAGAAGGCAGAACCCTGATAGGATAAGGGTTCTGTGAAATTTGTCGTGTACAGAGAAAAATTTTAATAAAATCCAAATCAGTATACACCCTGATTTTTCTGGAATTTATCTTTGCTATCAAGAGGCTTTCAAAGCTTTAAAAACAGATCTAGGTATCTTGAATCCACGTCCCGAAATTCACGTCTGGAAAGATACTAATCTATCCGGTTATACCATCGCCAGTAATTTCCAATGGTTCCTATACTGGACTCAGAATGCACCCAAAGAAATTAATCTAATTATCCATTCTCTTCCCAAAGATAACAAAAAAATCGAACTATTAAAAAATGTGGCTAGTTCCGAATTTCTAAAATTTCTATCATCTACTTATTATGATCTTAATCGATTAAATCCCAAAAGGTTACATAACTTAATAAATGAATACATTTCTGCCGAGGCTATTTACAAGTTAAACAAAAAAAATTCTTTCAAACCTCACCGTACTATGAGCTTAGACCTGCTAGCAAAACGACTCTCATACACACGATATCAGCTGAATTATCGCAATAAAGCTATAAACCGAAAAAGACAAAGTGTGCTTGATCAACTAGAACAAACTAGTGAAGTTGTACAACAGCTTTTAAATAATGTCGACTTCGTTCTCACGCCAGATCAGCTATGGAAAGCATAATGTCAGAATCCAACCCAACCCATCAAAATATTGCTGATATTCCAGGGGTATCATTAAAACAGACATTGGAAAAACTCTTTGGTGATGAGCAGCTCCAACGTACCGAACATATTCAATATATTGCTGATGTATTAGTTTCGCAACCAACCGATCAATATCTAGAAGGACTGAATCTCGATCTATTAGATTTTGATCTAGAAACCAATTCTGTTGTTGCTAGACCAGCTGCATTGGTCTCCTCTCGAAAACATACTGTTAGCGCAACACCAGTTACTTGGTATGTGAACTCAATTGCACAATTAGCAGAGTCGGAAGAAAACGCTTTAATCTGGAATATCCTGGTCTTAAAAGCAGCAATCTATTTAATTGCCCTTCCAGACATTAAACCTGAGCTTTTTAAAGAAGACTACACTGAACATTTCAATACTGTAAAACGCTTATTTCAACGCTTCCGTGTGGCGAATAGAGTTCTGAATCCCGATAAAGAATATCAAAATACACGCGAATACATGATCCTTTGGGAAAAGCATCTTAAAGATCCTACGCTTTCGTTAACTGAATTTGTTCAATATTTAAGTAATTTCAATACAGATCCATCCAATGATTTTGAAAAAAATCTACTGAATAATCTACGCATTACATTTACTTATATTTTAAACAATAAGGCCAAAATTGCCAAAGCGAGCATCGAGACTCAACTTCAACATGATTTTTTAGATGAAGATCAGCTGATTGTAGAAAGTTCAGAAATTAAAAAAGGTCAAAAGTCTAAAGCTCTTAATATAGAAAAACAATTAGATGACCAAGATACACGTCAAATACTTGTAGACCCAACCATCGTTACCCCCCTTGCTGCATATTCAGAATCCGGCCAAAGCTATGTGCTGCCTCTGGTTGCCAAACATATTCAACGGAAAGAACATTTGCTGCCATACAGCAGCCTCTTTCCTAATACCACAAGCATAAGTGCCCTAATTACTGAACTATATAAAAATTACATTGTTGAAATTGAAGAGGACTCTAAAGACAAGGATAAAGAAATCAAAAAAAAGAAGGCATCCTTGATCCTGATGCTGTCATTTCTGACAGGAAATAAAATCCAGGAGTGGCTCCGTCTACAAAGTAAACGTGCTAAAAATTTAAATGCTCGCCAACAGATCAAGCAAAGCAATGGACAATATTATCTGAGAAGTAAATTTTCAATTTTTGAAAATAAGGATTTTGCTTATCCAGAGGGCTTGCTCAACCAAACAGTTCATCTGGACATCCCGATCCCGAATTCATTTATTGAATCTCTGCGAGACGGTGACCCCGTTAAGGAAGAGGACCTTCAGCAACATTTGAAACAGCTGAGAGCCAAATTTTATATTCCAAAATTATCACTAATAAGAATTGGCTCTCTTTTACATCAGACTATTTTGCAACGCACTGGAAATAAACAGCTTGCTGACCTTCTCACTGGTATTGATGCCAATAAGTCTTCTTCTACTTCTTATTGTCATCAAAATATCCTGACTTTACAGACTGAATATGTCTCAATTTTAAAAGAGCTGTGTGAGTCGTTATCCGATGAATACCAGAATATTGAATATGCTGCAGAAAAAAACTTTGGAAGCCGCAAAGCACCTACTTCAAATGTGATTCAAAATATCTTTGCCACTCTCAAATTCAGAATAATTTCACAAAAAGAAGACGACTGGATAGCAACTTTTAATCACTATAATCTGTGGATGTGGCATTTCTTGTTGCTCTTTACTGCTGCACGACCCGTCGCTGAATTTCCAGGTTTTTTAAAAAGCTTCAACCTGAAAAGAAAAATATGCATGGTTTCTGATAAGGAGGTGGGTGGGCGTCAAGGCTATGGACGTTTAATTCCACTGTGTCATTTTGTTGTACAAGAACTCCAGAAATTTATAGATTTTTTACATTATTTTAAAACTCAAATTGCTCCTAGTCAGCCAGAAATTCCACAACATATTCAACAAATTTTAGAGAGCAAGCTCCCACTATTGAATATCTTTCAGGATGGTCAATGGTACCCCTTAAGGCCTTCGATTATAAAAAAATCTAACCCTGAGTTAAGTTTGCTACATGAAAACTGGCACCGGCATACAGCCCGTGCTTTTCTCAGCAATAAAATTAGCGAAATTGAAATTTTAGCTTTATTCGGTCATGAGCCGATGCAGCAAGAAGCTGCGCATCCTTATTCCAGCTTATCTATTTCACAATATTCAAGCATTGCTCATGTTCTTGAACAAATGAAAGATTATTTTAATATTACCGGTATTGAACTCGATGTCCTCATCCAATAAACGAACTAAGCAAGCTCGACCACTATATGCAGAAAATCGTAGAAAACAAATTCGTCTTGAGAAAGAGAAATCTCCTCGATCGGATGTAGAAAAGGAATTAATTCAATATTTCCAAGAAATAGAACTAGAACAAAAAGAACATCTTGAATCCTTATATCCCGCAATTTATGAGTTTATTAAACGCAAAGCTCCAAGCTTGGCCTGGAAAAAATATGCACATGAGTTTTTTCGGTCATATATCAAGCAAATCAATTTAAATCGTCGTGAGACTTTGCCCCTACCGAATCTGACATTTGAGATGAAGCGTGATCAACCAGTTTTTACCATGGACTGGATCGAGAAGGGACAGCAGGTTGATGAAGTTCTTGATAAGCTTTGGGACTACTGGATTCTAGCAAAAGATAGCAAGACATTTTCTGATGATGAAATCATTGGGAATATTGTTATTTCTGCCATGCTTTATTCCGGCTTAAATCAAAAAGCGTCTTTAGAAGCTTTGCTTGAACACTTAAAAGATCCGGCAAAAATCAGAAAGATCGAAGATCTGAACATTATATTTTTAGAACCGCTCTCTCCCTCTTATGGAGATCTATTTATTGATGAAAAAACCATTCGTAAATCGCGTAATTTTATTCCTGATCAAATCACCCGCTTATGGTTAATTCATTTTAATAGCAGAAATATTCGTACAGTAAACCAGAATGTAGAAGATTATCTACAGCTTATTTTTAATAAGATTAAGTTACCATTTAATCTTAAAACTTATAAATTATTACGCGACTACGCCAACTTTAACTGGATGCAACTCCCGAAAGTTGACATTGATCCTGCTCTCTCACAATGTCTTATAGAAAATACTGCAACCTGTGGCTTATCAGAAATAGAATTTGAAAGATTTCTTCATCCAAAATTTAAATATCAGCAGGACACTCTTACTGATTCAGATGTAGAAAAATCACCATCTATTGTGGGTAAATCTTACTCCAATGATGACATTCAGCAAGCTTTGGATGATGTTATAAAGATTCACAAAGACCTTTTACAACTGATTCGTACATCACAAACTGATCAAGCCATTGATGTATTAATCATTAAATATTGTCTTGAAAATACTGATAAATTTAATGAGTACAGTAAACGTGTCGCCTTATGGCTCATCAGCCTTTATAAACCAGAATTAGAACAGATTCAGCAACTGGCTGAAAATTTTAATTTTTGCGTAAACCAATTTCAAAAAGCGTTTCAGCAGAATAGACCGTTAGCAGATTGTTCCATTTACACTTATTACTCCCGTATTGCTGAGCCCTGGCTCACCCATTCCTTACAATATCTAGATAGCGAAGATGATCTGAATACGAACCTAGCGAAGATCTACCAACAAATTATTACGAACACCCGTCTCGCAGATGAAGCAGGCCAACCTGAATTTAAAAAATCCAGAGGTCAAACCAGCAGGATGTTGAAGCGCTTCCATAGCTTTCAACGAACAGTTTTCGAAGCTGAATCTCTCGAATTAGAATCACTCGCCATACAAAATAGGCCTAGAGCCCGTATTATTGGCCCTTTGACTTATCAAGCTTTCATGAACAAATTAGATACCTTATTTTCAGGTGCTAATAGTCAAGAAAACACTTATAAGACATTAAAAATCATCTATATCTTAGCTTACCGTACCGGTATGCGTATTAATGAAATTCTAGGCTTACGTGTGCGGGATATCGAGGGCTTGAGCTGTCTATCAGTATGGATTCAGCCCTACGGCTCAAAAAAGAAAGGAAACTTACATCAACTTAAAACAGATAGTGCTGAACGCAAAGTTCCTGTGTATTGCTTATTAAAAACCGATGAATATCAACTATTTCATAATCATGTAGTCGAGCAACGTTTACTCAATCAGCAAAACTTATACTTATTCCGTAATTGGAATGAAAATAGCAAGCTGAACAAACATACGGTGACAACACCTTTTAGAATGATTATGAACGAGCTTTTTAAAACTCATGATTATTCTTTTCACTCATTTCGACACACGGCTGCCAATCACTTATCCGTTCTGCTCAACTGCGATTACGCTCCCCTAGTCAAGAATCTGACGGATTATACTGAAGAACAATATCAGTCCATTCGGACAGAGTTACTCCGTCATACACATGGTCAAAATCATTGGTTTATGATTGCCCATTTACTGGGTCACATTGACCCTACAGAAACTTTTAAAAGTTATATTCATCTAAGCTACCTAATTGCTGGGCATAAAATACTGAGATATCACCCAGACATCGATACTCAACTGGCAAAAAAGATGATGGGCTACCTACCTTCTTTCAAATTTTTAAACACAGTAAAAAATTCTGCTCCATTCAATTTCGAAAAGCATGCTGGTCATTTAAGTCAGCAGTTACTCAACGATCAAACTGACTGGTTAAAAAGTAACGTAGAAGACATTCTAGATGAGGTTTCATTTAACTCAAAGCATCATGATTTTTTTAAATATTTCGCGGGAACAAAAGAATCCAAAGTTTCATTTGCATGGTTTTTTAAGTGCCTAAATTTACTGGAAATTCATCATGATCCAGATCGGGTATCACAAGAAATGAGTTTACCTGTCGAACTGGTTAACTACTGGTATGAAAATGCCAAACAACTGGGCCAACTCAAGTCTCAAAAAAACAACCCAAGGTTATTTGATCTCAACAACACAAATCATCTGGATAAACCTTTGAAACCCTCGATGATAGATACCGTTGAAGAGCGCAAAGCAAGGAACTATTTCTTTGAAAATATTCAAAATATCTTTGAAAAAAAGCCAGATCAAATAAAAGCGGTGCTTGAGACATTTTTAAGTCGTGTTACAGTTTCGCATACCGGCATTCATTATCGCTGGAATAAAATTGATCAATTGGAATCATTTTATTGCAAGGTAAAAGACCTGTTTCCCCATCAATTTTGGCATTTGCTTGGACAAGACTTGGTACAATTGCTAGATAAAAAGAAACAACCTTTATTACTGAAGCTGGCTAAATCGAGCACAACAGAGCATCCTACGACTCAAGAAGATTATGTTCGTCTCCAGCTTTACTCGACAAAAGATGCCAAAGCACTGGCCGCATTTAAATTTTGCTTACATCTAGCTTGTATTGGCAGACCTCGATCTCTTGAACTGCAAGTTGAAGGTCTAAAAATCACTACATGCGATTAAATAATTTAACCGTTGCTGCCTTATCTAAATGATGTGTGCTGTAAAAACAAGAGGTTTTAACTTGGTAAACTATACATACTCATCAGGAGTTTACCATGAGCAAGAAACACAAGACGTATACGGCAGAATGAACCGTACCGGGTTTGTCGGAGACCAACTTTCCCTGAGATAAGAAGCATCGCTTCGCAAGAAAACATCGAGCAAAACGACATCTACATGATTTTCATCATGCTGAGCAAATCATACGAATTTGGAAAGAAAGTTCGGGGCGATATGGCGTTCGTAAGGTCTGGCAACAACTGCAACGAGAAGTTATGTTATTGCGCGCTGTACAAGTGCGCTAGGTTATGTGCCACCTTTTGTGTTTGAAAAAATATTCGATGATAAGATTAACCCATTAGGTCAGGCGGCCTAACTTAAATAAAAAATTCTCCGATAGACTCGGTACGGTTCAGATTGAATACGTGTTGGATCAAGGCTATAGCATCGATCGTTTGGATGTCATTCTTGTGGAACCTTCTGCTGCTGCATTAGCACGTGCATCACACTGGATTACGCAGAAAGCCCAACATCACGATATTAAGCTGAATATCATCCATCATGCCTGCACTCTAGATGAACTGGAACCAGATTTTATGGCCGCCAATATAAATCAATTGCCAAGTATTCATTTACTGAGCAATGTATTAGACATGTATTTAAGTGTGCAATTCAGCATGAGTCACTTATGCCATGAAATGAAACAATATGCACGCCATAGCAAACACTATGTTTATGCTGTAAGCCCAGACTTTATTACAGGAAATAAGGGCTTCGATACATTTCATCAACTACTTTCTCCTCAACAACTTTACCTCAATCATCATGGTACAGTCCGTATTACGGAATATAACTTAAATAGCCGATGCATACAGGACCGCCCAGCACCGATTCGTGCCTATGCTGCATGTATTTAATGGGAGCTAATCAATATGAATAATCTGTTTAATGAACCAGAAGTTTTGTTTAGTCAGCAGACATATCCAATGCAACCCAGTCCTTGTGGACGTGGGTATGATATCGAAGTGCCACATGGAACTTTACGCTACATTCCTCAATTTATTGAAAAAAAAATAGCTGATCGAACATTGGCTGTATTTTTTGAAAATAGCCAATATGATTGGAATCATACCAATTGGCATCAGGTACAAGATATTAATCAAATTGATTGGAAAAATATCCAATGGCATCAAGACACCATCAAAATGTATGGTAAATCTCATACCTTACCTCGCATATCTGCATGGTATGGAGATACAGGAAAAGCCTATAAATATTCAGGCATATTATTACACCCTAATCCTTGGAACTCAGCTTTACTGTGGATGAAACAACAGTTAGCAACCGTATGCGACACTCCATTTAATAGTGTGTTATTAAATTGGTATCGAAGTGGTCAAGACTATATTTCTTGGCATACTGATGCCGAAAAAGAATTGGGACTAAACCCAACTATTGCATCACTGAACTTTGGTGAATCTCGTCGTTTCTTATTGCGTCGCAATGATGATCATGAAGATAAAATTGAAATTCGTTTAGCTCATGGTGATTTATTGATTATGCATGGAGAGCTACAACACTTCTGGCAGCATAGTGTCCCTAAACAAGCCAAAATTAAAAATGGTCGATTAAACATGACGTTTCGAAATATCTTATAAGGGCAGTTCATCTTAAAAGCTGCTGCCATTCAATCTGGACTTCCAATTAAGCGTTAGAAGAATCCGTTTAAATTGGTACTGAGTTCATTCCTCATTATCTTTATGATAAACACCATCAATAAAATTTTACCAAATAGTAAAATACCCTTAAAAACAAAAATTATATGTTGGTTATTATTGTTGAATATCACAATAAATTAGTGACCAAAAATAAAAGTACCCACCCTACCTTAAATTACACCACACAAAAACAAAAACCCTATATAACTGTTATATATAGGGTTTATTAAAATACTAATTATGTAATTTAATGCATTTTATGTCGGTGACTCTTGCCAAGGTTGGGGTCGCGAGTTCGAGTCTCGTTTCCCGCTCCAGATTTAAAAAAGCCCTCATCGAAAGATGGGGGCTTTTTTATTGATTTTATTCAATATTTTTACTTATAAAAATTTTGATACTTTAAAAAGCAAGTTCACAAAAGTACACTCTCAAAATTGGTGACCAAAAAGTGACTAACTTTCTTATTACATCTGCACTAAAGCTGACTTCTACTTGGTAAATTCCCAAGCGAAATATTTAATTTGATGATCTGTAAAGTATTTCATTTTATTTGTGCTTTTCGTCCCTCATTGTAAACAATATAACGAATGTTCAATAATATTCAAACTGTTCTAGCTTTATCACTTTCTAATAAAGTAATAATTTAAGTACTTATCAAAAAACAGAAACTCCCCCTTGTACTGGCTCCCACTTCATCCGACTCCCCATCGTTAAGGTTGCACAGTTATACGCATCCTGTAGAAAACCACGGCGCGTTTGTTCCGTGAAACCAGTCTGCGCGATTAGCGTTTCCCTCAATGGATGATGACTGGTAATCAGGTATTCATTACGCTTATGCAAGCGCTCTAATAAATTAATAGAAGGTAAACGATCAAATTTACCCTGTTGTCCCCGATTACATTCAGGACATGCTAAAACTAGATTCGCCACTCCATTAATTGGTTTTTGAATATCACACTCTCTTAACTTATGTGGAAAGAAATGATCTACATCGGCCGAATGAGCTTGGAGTTGCTCAATCGTGATAGGCGCAAAACAATAAAAACAACGGCTTTTCTGATAGCCATTTAACGCTGATTTTGCCGAGGTCACATTAACTCGTCTGATCCTATTGTCTGCGACCAATATTCCCCGATCATCATGTTCAATTTGAACCAAATGCTTGGGTAAATTCATATCCCATGCGGTTTCGACTAAACGCCAACGTGCCTCAGTTTCATCGATTAAATCTAAAGCATTTGGTGCTTCAAACAACTTGAAAACTTCATCTGTGAGGATAATACCTTTATGTGATTTACGGGCATCCATAAAAAAACGTTTTGGCAATTCTTGTTGATGCACATTATGAAAAGCATCAATCACATTCACAAAACCAAACTGTACCGTCTTATTAATTAGTGTTTGCTGATCAATCTCATCTGAATTAAATGCACGACAAAAATCCAAATACTTACTCGAACTTGAAGTCGCTTGTTTATCCACTAATTTTAAATGTTCACAAATATGCCGACTAAAAGGTTCTGCCAATTGATCGAGTGTGGCAATGGTATTACCTTGCCCCTTGAGTTCATACAATGACTTAGCTAAAGCAAATTTATAAGATGCGACATTACGCCCAAATAAAATAATGGCGCGCCAATAATTTTCTAAAGAGGGTTCAATTTCATAGAATTCAGACATGATTGCGCTCTTTTAATTATTTTTCTGAACGATGATATTAAGCCATTCTTCCTGCCGATCAGGTCTCTTATCTACCGTAATCCATTGTTGAACCAATCTGACCTGCGCAAACTGCGCTAAAAGTACATGCGATTGCTGTTTATTCAGATCTGTAAATTCCCGACCATCTTTTTCTCGGTCAGAATCTCCATATTTAAACGACATATATATCACACCTGCAGGCTTCAATGCTCGAAGCATTTTTTCCAGTACTTCAGCCAATCTACGGCGTTCACAATGAAGTAAGGACGCACATGCCCAAATACCATCATAAACAGCGACTTCATTAAGCGCGTAGAAACTTTGATGTTTGACTTGAATGCCCGTCAGCTCCGTTGCCGTTTTAACCAACTCTTCCGAGTAGTCAATTGCATCAACCTGATAGCCTTTATTTTTAAATGCCAAACTATCACGCCCCGACCCACAACCGAGATCTAAGATATAGGCATGTTCAGGTAACAACGCTAGAAACGGTTGGTACAAGCTACCCATCTCAACATGAAACGTTGAGTTAGTAAATTCTTCTGCGTGATGGTTGTAGTAATCTATTGTTTTCATTAACGAACACTTAAGCTAAAAATTAGATACGACATAATAATACTCTTAATCTCATGGGTTAAAATCATCAGTAACTTCTAGATTTTCTTTGTATTCAAAAAATTCTGCCAATAACTTTGCCAATCAATATTTTTTTAATTTTTTTCTAGTATTCACTCAATATTAAATTATCTCTGTACACGACAAAAATAGATAACTCATTGAAATAATGTCATAATAATTGTTTTCTAACGACGAATACTATGACACATCTCAATGAGTTATATCTTATCTTAAACAAATATCTAAAATGGAACA
>NZ_VPBV01000045.1:0-10610 GCF_013418545.1 Acinetobacter sp. YH12136 | reverse complement strand
CAGCCTTTCAAGAACTCTGCAGCATGCTGGCCTGAACGACTATCCTGAAAGTCATAGATCACCGCCTGAACTGGATTGTACTGTGTAGTGGCATAGGCCCAGACATAACCTTTCTTCGGTTTTTTATTATTCTCACCCATCCGCATGATGGTGACCGGTGTTTCATCTGCATGCAGCACCCGCTGTTGCAGCACCACCTCTTTTAAGGCATTGGCCAGAGGTTCCAGTTCTACACCGCAGCGACCTATCCAGTCAGATAAAGTTGATCTAGAAAGTTCGATTCCCGCCCGCTGATAGATCAGACGTTGACGGTACAGCGGCAAATGATCGGCATACTTCGATACCAGCACATGGCTGAGCAATTCAGGTGAAGCAATGCCTTTATCAATCACATAGGCGGGCATCGCTTGCTGAGTCAGAATGTCACACTGATCACAGACCCATTTACCACGCACATGCTGTTCCTTATAGAACTGTGCCGGTCTGAAATGCAGTTTTTCACTGATATCTTCGCCGATACGACGTAACTGGCAGCCACAACTGCATTGGGTTGATGCAGGTTCATGCTCAATGCGGATGGTGTGTAGATGATCTGGCAGCAGTCGACGTTTAGGTTTGTTGACTGTGGCTTTCTGTGTCGCTGCATGGGTTTTATCTGCATTTAATCGTTCTAATTCCAGATCAACGGCTGCGATATCTTCTTCGACCGCCTCATCCCACAGATGGATTTGTTTTGCGGTGAGATGTTCGTTTTTACTGCCGAATTTATGCTGTTTAAACAGCGCCAGTTCATGCTCGTATTTTTGATTGAGAATGGAAAGATGTTGAACTTTGGCATCCAATTGTGGTTTGATTTTTCTAATTCTTGATTTGATTGTGCCAGAGACTGATGCTGCATCGCCAACTGCCGGGTAAATTCCAGCAGTTGTTCATGGGTCAGTTGGCTTAAGTCAGGCAGCGTATTCATGACCGCAGTATGCCTGAGGTCATGACGCAGAGGAAATAGAACGTTTGGAGAATAGCAGAATAGCCGAGCTTGGTTTAGAGCATTGTTACCACTTGCTGTCGTCCAATGACACTGCCAAAGCAAACCCTGGATTAATGCCTGTAACTGTTCCGGGTTGAGAGCTACGCTTTCACCCTGGTGAACTTTAGCCCAGTGGAATTTTCCCTGTTCCAGCCGCCTGGCACACAGCCAGATGCCCAGTCCATCATGTACCAGCACTTTCATGCGATGGCCACGTTTATTACAGAACAGGTAAGCACAATGCGGTTTAATGTAGCCAAAGGCTCTCACCACCTGAGCCATGACCGTATCCATCCCTGCTCGCATATCCAGAGGTTGGGTAGAAAGCCAGATTTCATCGATACGGATCATGTTGCCAGCACCTTGAGTAATTCTGCCAAGGCAGGTATTTCTGATACTTGCCATTTCAAGCCAATTTCTGCTTTTGAGTGGGGTAAAGTAATTTGAACTTTTAACATGTCAGTAGGAGTAGGATCTAATGGTGCAGAGCAAGATAAGGCAATAAATGCAGGTTTATTCGGTAGTGGTGAGCGATCACTCCCTGGCTTAGCATCAATTAAGCGAATCCATTTGGATACAAGATTTGTATTCAATCCATGTTGCAAAGCGACTGAAGCAATTGAAACGTCCGGTGCTTTACAAGCCTGAACGATCTGCTGTTTAAATTCAGCACTGTATGTTCTTCGTTTTTTCGCAAGAGATGCGATGGATGTCTGATTATTTGTAGTCATAAACTTAAGTCCCCACTTGTTTCTAAGTGGGGACTAAATTAAGGCTTATAGGATGAATTCAGAAGGTGTGTTCAGCGGACGCTTACTATAAATCCAAAGGAGAGATAGGATTAGTCAACAGTAAGCCATGTCCACAGAACCTTAAGCTACGCACGCCTGCTGTGATTGAAGATAAGATTATTTATTTACGTCAACACTATCATTTTGGACAACTACGGATTAGTTGGTATTTATGGCGTTATCACCAAATTAAAATTTCAGCAGCTGGGGCGTACCATGTTTTAAAACGGCATGGTATGAATCGACTACCCCAAAATCAGCGTAAACGTTCTATTCCTATTCCTCAACGTTATAAAAAACAAGTACCAGGGCATCACGTTCAAGTTGATGTAAAGTTTCTCTTTTTTAAAGATCAAAATGGAAAACAAGTCAAACGATATCAATATACCGCTATTGATGATGCAACTAGAATTAGGGTATTAAAGATTTATCAGAAACATAATCAAGCCAATGCTATTGATTTAGTCAATTATGTGATCAATAAATTTCCTTTCCGTATTCATACCATTCAGACTGAAAACGGTCATGAGTTTCAGTCTAAATTCCATTGGCATCTGAATGATCATGCCGTTCATCATCGCTATATTAAACCCCGAACACCTAAACATAACGGTAAGGTCGAACGATCTCATAAGACGGATAAAATGGAGTTCTACCAGCTATTAGACTACACCGATGATGTGGATTTAAAAGCCAAGCTGGCCGAATGGGAGGCATTTTACAATTATGCCCGACCTCATGCAGCCATGAATGGCAAAACACCCTATGAACGATTAAAAGAAAAGTTATGCTAAAATCTTGGTGTCAGTGGAAGTCCTAGTATTCACATATAAAAAGCACAAATACAAAATTATTTACAGGCTCACTCAAAACTATCTTTCTCTTAAAGCCTCTTGCGCTTTATTAAATGGTTTTATTAGATAATCTAAAATCGTTTTCTCCCCTGTTTTAATATCGACTGTTGCAACCATGCCAGGAGTAATACTGAATTGTTTGCCTGCTTTATTCATCAATTTTCCTGAATCCGTTCGAATATACACTCGATAATAAAATTGATCTTGCTTAACTTCATCTCTCAATGTGTCTGGTGAAATAATTGAAACTTTTCCTTTCAACCCACCATAAATAGAATAATCATAGGCAGTGATCTTCACGAGTGCATCTTGCCCAGGATGAATAAAAGCAATATCTCGCGGTGAAATACGTGCCTCAACCAAAAGTTGTTCATCCAGAGGAACAATTGTCATCAACTTGCCATTTTGAGAAATCACTCCGCCAATAGTCATAACATCAATTTCTTTAATAATCCCTCGTACAGGTGATTTAAAAAGAGTACGATTTAAAGAGTCTGATTTACCTTTTACGACTTGTAATTGCGTTTCGATATCTGTGTTGGCTTTTGCCAACTCTTCTCGAGCTTTTACCAAATATTGATTTCTCACATCATTCATTTGATTGCGCAAATCTGTTGCTTGGCGCTTGAGCCGCAATACTTCGACCTCACTAGCTGCACCTTTCGCTACTAATGGTTCAGTCATTTGCAGCTCTTCATCAACTAAAATAAGTGCTTGTTGTAAACCTGACAAAGATTCTTCTAGATTAGATCGTCGTGAATGATAGAGTGCTGTTTCTTCTTCAACTAAATCTCGCTCTTTAAGTACTTCACTCGGAAATTTTAAACTAGTTCCATTAACTTCTGCACGTAGTCGCGCTGCTGTTGCTTGTGATGCTAGTAGTAAGGATGCAGATTCACCAACATTTGATGCAAAGCGAGTTGGGTCAAGTTGGGCAAGTACCTGCCCTTCTTGTACGATTTGCCCTTCATGCACATAAAGCTTTGTTAAAATTCCACCTTCAAGAGACTGTACCACTTGTTCTTTAGATGAAGGAATGACTTTACCAGTACCAGTTGAAACCTCTTCAAGTTTAAAAAACCATGCCCAGATCAATAAAGCCAGAAGCCCCGAACAAATAATCCAAATAAATAGACTGGGTCTGGGCAATGGTGGTTCTAAATCTTGAACTTTTACAGCATCTTTTCTTTCTATAGGATTTCTAATCATGATGCTGTACTCGCTATATTGGTTTGAGTATTACCTAATACTTGCTCTTTAGGACCATCCATAACAATTTTTCCATCATGTACTACAATAATTCGATCCACCAACTCAAGTACTGCTCGACGATGCGTTGCAATGACCAAAGTTTTTTGTCCTAACCACCCCTTAAGGTTCTGAATTAGTTGTTTTTCAGAAACGTCATCTATTGCGGCTGTCGGCTCATCAAGCAATAGAATATTTGGTTGACGAAGTAATAATCGTGATAAAAGTAAAGCTTGACGCTGGCCACCAGAAAAACCAACACCACCTTCTAAAATTTGATGATCTAAACCTTCTTTCTTATCTAATACAAAGTTTAATGCCCCTGTGAGCTTGAGCACATTTAAAAGCTCTTGGTCAGTCGCCAAAGGTGAGCCTAATGTTAAATTTTCACGTACAGAACCAAAAAACAAATGTGCATTCTGATTGAGTAAGCCCATATCTCGACGTACATCAGTTGGATCAATTAACCCCAAGTCAACCCCATCTAAATTGATTTTCCCTTGAACAGGTTCTTGCATCCCTGATAGCAACTGTAATAGCGTTGATTTACCTGCACCATTACGACCTAAAATCGCAATTTTCTCACCCGCTTGAATTTCAAGTTTAGGAATGATGAGAGTAGGTTTTGCATCGTTTTCACTATATTTGAAGACAATATTATTAAGTTCATAATGTCCATTCAAAACAGGTCTATGAATTAAATGTGCATTTGGTGCTTGGTCAACTGGTTTCTTCATAAGCTCATCTAAACTTGTCTTAGCAACTTTAGCTTGTTGAAAACGCCCTAGAACTCCTGAAATCTGTGCAATTGGTCCAAGCATGCGCGATGATAAAATTGAACAAGCAACTAATGCACCTGTAGTCATTTCCCCTTTCATCACAGCAAAACATCCAACCAGTACGACAATCGCAAAAGTAAGCCCTTGCACTTTCTGAGTCCACGCCCCCACAATTCCAACTAATTTCCGCTGGCGCATTGAAATATCTGCAGCAGCTTCATTCATGTGATTCCATTGGTTCTGAAATCGAGATTCCGCTCGCAATAACTTAATATCTTCTATACCTTGAACAGCTTCCACCAGTGTTGCATTGCGAATAGCACCTTCACGCATTCCTTCAGATGCTAATTTTGCCAATGGCTTTTGAATCAAAATTCCAGGAATAATCATTAAAGGTACAACCAAAACCATTACCCAAAACAGATTGCCACCGATCAGCCAAAAAATTGCCAAAAACAAAAAGAAGAAAGGCAAATCTGCAATCGCTGAAATGGTTGTAGAAGTGACTAATTCACGAACACCTTCTAATTCACGTATTTGCGAAATAAACGTACCTGTGGATTTGGATCGCTCTTTATTTTTAATTCTTAAAGCATGACCAAATACCTTATCTGAGATTTTTAGATCTGCACGTTTTCCGATAATGTCTGATAAATAAATACGTGCGACTCGTAAACAAAATTCAAATATTGCTGCAATGAGTACACCACCGGCTAATACCCATAAAGTTGGAACAGACTGTGCAGGAATAACTCGATCATAAACATTCATTGAAAATAAAATTGTCGCCAAGGCAAGGATATTGGCCATTAATGATGCAAACATCACATCCAAATAGCGCTTCCAATCTCTTAGCACAATCGTCCAAAACCAGTTCTGCTCATATGGTTTAATATACTCATCAATACGGACATCAGGAATTGATTTCTCAGGTCTTAAAATATAAACATTGTTCACATTTTCTTTTAATAACTCTACAGTAAGTACTTGTGCTAATCCCTGATCACCACTGAACTGAATATTCGCATTCCCATTGGCATCGAGTTGATTCAATACGCCAACTTGCCCATCTCTCATTTGAATAAGAAGTGGTAAACGCCACGGATTCAAAATATCTTCACTAAATTCAGTTTTTCTTAGACTCATCCCGATCTGACGGCTCACCAAAATCAAAATATCATCAAGTGACTGGCTCGGATTCCAATCGACTTGCAAGCGTAAACGCTCTTCAGATGGTTCGATACGATAATGTTTTGCAATTGCTAGAACGGCTTGAAGCCATGGCTGATAATTCATAGTTTTGCTCATGGTAAAATTTCAAACCCTTGAATAGAAGTATTATTTAGTTGATAAAATGCTCTTGAAGCACCAGTAACATAGATATACTGAATTAGGGCCGCGTAAATATCATATCTTGCATTTTCAATTTCCTGTGCGGCAGCATGAATTGCTTGTTCAGAATTCAATAAATCCACCACTGTGCGGGTGCCTAATTTATATTGTTCTTGATACAACTCTTTTGTCCGTGCCGTGGTTTCTTTTCTTAACGCTAGAACATCCATTTGCTTTTGCTTATTTTCGACCTGCACACGAATGAGTTGTATTTGATCTAAGACATCTAAATAAACTGTGTTAACCGCCGCTTTTGCTGCTTCTTCCGCATAATTTGCAGAACGGATTTTTGCTCGAGTCGCCCCGCCTTGGAAAAAGTTACTATTCGCTTCCAACATAACAGAGCTATAAAAACCATCATCTTCATTATTATTCGGATTTTTCCCATTCAAAGCTTGATTTAAGCTAGCTTTAATATTAATTGTTGGATAAGCGCTCAGTTTTGTTTGTTCTTTTTGTAATTTAGCAACTTGCACTGATGCCTGAGCTACGATCATCTTAGGAATTTGAGTGAAGTTTGGGTCATTGTATAAACCCGCATTACGAATGATCGTATCTGGAATATGCATCTTCACATGAGAGACGTCATAGCCTAGTAGCATTTGTAACTTTTGCTGATATTGCTTTAATTGCGTTTCTTGTATGAGTAAATTTGATTGGGCCGCTTCTAAATTTGACTGTGCCTGAATCGGATCTGCCTGACTACTAATACCCGCTTTAGCCCGTAAATTAGCGATTTCTGCAATTCGAGCAATTCCTTTGATTTGTTGATTAGCAATACGAACGATTTCTTGATAACGGTTAATATTGACCATCGCATTCGCTGTTTGATATGCAATATCATCAATGCTATTTAATGTATTTGCTTGTTCTCGTAATAACTTCGCTTCTTCTATATTGATATCGCTTTTGATTTTTCCAAAATCATATAAAACCTGTGTCGCTGATAAACTGTAAAGCTGTCTTCCCCGTTCGCCAGTCGTTAAATCAGCTGTACTAATACCACCAGAGATTTGAGGAAAATATTGTGCTTTCGCCGCATCAATGTTTGCACCTTGGCCTGCAATAGTAGCAATACTCTGAGTGATTTCAGGTCGACGCTGTAGCGCTTGATGAATTGCATCAAAAAGTGTTAGCTCAGCTTCAGAGTTAATGCTTATTTTTTCCATACCTTTAAGTTGTTGTTGAATACCACTCAATTTGATAACTGGCAAAGTATCTTGCGCTGTCTGCTCACCCCATGAGTATTTACTTAGTTCTTGAATACTCACTTGATTCAAATCTGCAGGTTGCGACGAAAAAAACTGTTCGATGTTTGCTTTAGCTGAGTCTAAATAATTTTTTGGTTTTGCTGCATAAATAGGCATTATTGGTGCACAAAACGGAAGAAACAGCACAAGCCATATCTTTGATTTTATAAAATTCATGATTTAAGCATCTTGGTAAATTCATACCGTGGGAGTTTTTCAAATGCTGCGTCATAGCATTAAATGAGTACTGTAATTGCAGCCATTTTCATTACAATTTTTATCTATCTTTATCCAAAATTAACTTAAGATAAATTCAAATTTAAAATGAATGAAAGGAGCGTTATGTTTGACATAGTGTCTTCACCTTCCGCTGCAGAAGTTACTTTGACAGTAATGCCGTTTTCAAGGTCTTCAGCTGTTAATGGACGGTTAACCAGTTCAGTGCCATCTTGATCTTTGATCACAACAGTATCACCAACGCTATAACCCGCATCTTTCGGGAAGGTTACTTTTGCATCAACTTTGCCATTCTCATCAACATCTGATGGGTTAATGACATCATCACCGCCATCTTGAATTTCAACAACTGGCGCACCTGTTAGGTCTTTTTCACCGTCACCGTCAACATCGCCCGGAACTACCAAGTCAACTGTTGAATTATCGCTGCCTTCTGGTGACGTATTGCCAGCTTTATCGGTCACTGTTGCGGTAACAACTGTATCTTTACCTTCCGCAGCAGGAGTTACTTCAACAGTAATACCATTGTTGTTAATGTCATCTTTGCTTGATGCTGTAACTTCAATTTCTTCTATTGAACCATCTGGATGAGTGATCGTAATCTTATCACCCTCTACAACTGGCTCGGTCGGCTTAACAGTCACTGTAACTTTGCCGTTGACAAGATCAGTTGGATTGATAACACCATCACCACCATCATTAATCTCAACAGTTGGTGCTGTAGGTGCTGTAGTATCTTTCGGTTCTTCATCCTTGTCATTGTGATCAATAATTGCTGCAGCGCCACCAACTACAGCAGCACCCACCAACCAAGGTAACAATCCAACGAGTTGACTGCTTTCAACAGCAGGCAATAATGCTTCTAATCCTGGAATGCCTTTAAAACCCGATACGCCATCAAACCAATATAGAACACACCCATCTTCTTCAAAAACCAAATCTGAAGCGACATCGTCATATGTTATAAAAAAATTCTCAATAACAACAACTTCACCATTTTTTAACTTAAGCACTAAGTTATTGCCATCACGGATAAATTCGTCGACGTCATCACGGCTCATTTTAGTATGAACAATAGAAGCTTCGGTTAATGTAATCTGTGTCGCATTTACTGTAGACTTATTTAATGAGTCTTTCTCAATTACAATAAAATTAGTCATATTTTTACCCAAAAAATTATATTCTTTTATCTTCTAAAACTTTAACTATTTAGTAATGCCTGTAATTTCGACAGTTACACGGCGGTCAGGCTGTAAACAAGCTTTGAGTTCTTCACGCTGTTTTACATCAAAACAACCATTCGTCACAGGTTGATTTTTGCCTGCACTAGACGTTGAAATATTATTTTCAGATACACCGTTTTGAACCAACAGGTTGCGTACTGTGTCTGCACGGTTTTGCCCCAATTGATTGTTATAGCTATCACTTCCCAAACGATCTGTGTGACCAACTAAATTAATGCGGCTTACAGAAACGAAGTTGTTATGAATTTGCGAAGCAACATTCAAGACCTCTTGACGCCCCTTTGGCAGTAAATCATTCAAGGAAGAACCGTTAAATTTAAATAAAGTGTCCGCAGCTAAATCCACTCGTATTATCTGTTCCTGAGCAGCAACCTTGTGCTTCACCTCACAACTTAAAGGCTGACCATTATTGGAAATAAAAGGTTTACCGTTTGTATTGACAGAGAGTACAAATTCATTGCTTGTTAGCTTTCCTACGTTTAAGTCAACATCACAACTTTGGCATGATTCTTCAGTACAGTTTTTTACTTTGAAATTATATGTTTCTGGTTTCAATGCATATTGAGCCGAATTATTTATATAAAAATTTCCAGCTTTAATACTGTCAATATAAAATTCAATCGGGCAATTTTGCTGTTCTGCTGTATCACCACCACAAAGCTTCTCATCTCGCTTTAATACAATAGGTTGATTATTTTCTTGCGTTTTTTTCTGAAAACGTAAATCTGATGGCTTCGTATATGGGCTTGATGTGCAAGCCGCTACCCCCAATGAAGCTACAACAGCTAAAAGTGACAATCTCAACATAACTATCCCTTGTGGACTTAGAACAATTTAAGGAACAATTTCAAGCACATTTCCTACACAAATATCTTTCCATGAATCTACTGAAAAATTATTATTGTGACGCAGTGCACATTTCAACATCTTTATATCAGGTGGTGTTTCAAAAAGTATGCTGATTATATTTTAACCACAATTGATATCTCATAAAGCATTAAAAATATAGTGAATTTAATTTACTTATTTTCAATTTCTCTATTGACAGAATTAACTAGCATACTTTTTGAAACACCACCCTTTATATCAAAATAAATGTATATTTTGAACATTTATTTTTTGTGTCAACTGTATCACTTTATAGTTTTATTAGAAATACTTAACTAGATAGTGAACCGTACCGGGTTTGTCGGAGACTTTTTTATTTAAGTTAGGCCACCTGACCTAACGGATTAATCTTATCATAGTACATTGCTTCAAACTCAAAAGGCGATACATAACCCAGTGCACTGTGTACACGCTTTTTGTTGAACCAATCTACCCAATTTAATGTCGCAAGTTGTACATCCGCTAAACCTTGCCAATCTGCTTTTAAATATTCAATCACTTCTGTTTTGTATAAGCCATTCACCGTTTCAGCCAAAGCATTATCGTATGAATCACCTGTCGTACCGACTGATGCTCGTAAATTTGCTGCTTCTAAACGATTGGTATAGCGAATAGAAAGATATTGAACACCTCTATCTGAATGATGAATCACATTCTTAGGCATACCTCGATCGTGCAATGCTTGCTCCAATGCATCGAGCACCATATCTGTATTCATCCGTGTAGATACTTTCCATCCAACAATTGCTCGTGAGAACACGTCAATAACAAATGCGGTATAGACCCAGCCTGAATGAGTTTGAATATACGGGTGAGTAGACCAAGGGAATTTCACCCTTAGCCCCTCGCAGAACCGGACATGAACCTCTCAGCTCATCCGGCTCCCATTATCCAACCGAT
>NZ_VPBV01000044.1:0-8720 GCF_013418545.1 Acinetobacter sp. YH12136 | reverse complement strand
AAACACCTTGTATACCTAGCTTCTGCATCAATCGAGCAACTGTACAACGTGCGATAACATAACCTTCACGTTTCAATTGTTGCCAGACCTTACGCACACCATATCGACCTGAACTTTCTTTCCAAATTTGTTTAATTTGTTCAGCATGATGCTCATCATGTCGATCTCGTTTCGCTCGATGTTCTGGATTTACTGTGAGATCTAGTATTCGATAATAGGTTGAAGCTGCGATCGGTAAAATCCTACAAATCGCATCAACACCATATAAGTCTTTATTGTTATGGATGAAATCCACCATTATTTGTGTGGGCGGTCGAGCTCCGCCTGGGCGAAAAAAGCGGCTGCTTTACGTAGAATTTCGTTAGCACGTTGCAGTTCTTTATTTTCGCGTTCCAGTTGTTTGATACGTTCTTGGTCTGAAAACTGCTGTACTTTAACTGGATTTTGTTTATCTAAATATTTTTGATACCAAACACGAAGTGTTTCAGGAGTACAACCAATCTTAGGCGCAATTGCTGTGATTGCAGCCCAAGTAGAAGGATAATCTTTTTCGGATTCAATCAATAATTGAACCGCTCTTTCTCTGATTTCAGGGGTATATTTTAATTTTGTCATCGGGATAGTCTCTCAGAATATTGACTCTCCGACAAACCCGGTACGGTTCACTATCGAACATAAATGTGTCTTATCTATTTGTAATTTTTTAAAAAAAGAATTTGATTATGAAATCACTTATATTGCACCACAAGTAAATGGCATTGTAAAAGCACAAGATATTATTTCACATATGCGTGAAGATACAGTACTTGTTAGCATTATGCATGTAAATAATGAACTAGGATCTATTCAACCTATCAAAGAAATTGGCGATGCTTGCTTCAAAAAAAATATCAAATTTCATGTTGATGCCGCGCAATCTTATCTAAAAGTAAAATTGATGTGGATGAATTAAATATTGATTTTCTTTCCCTTTCTGCACATAAAATTTTTGGCCCTAAAGGTATTGGAGCTTTATACATCAGAGAGGCTTTGTTGCATAAATATGTAAGCATCTGATTTAAATAAATTTAATTTTGGATCAAAAAATAATCAAAACTTTTAAAATCATATAGTTATGAAATCTTTGTGCAACAAAGCCCTTTAACAGTAATACTTCTAAGTAATGAAGAATAAAGAAATTGAATACGACATTCCCTGTCGTATGGCTCACGCCAGTCGCGTATAACCTCGTGCTAAACCACAAGGTTATACGCTCCAATGGATAAATAACTCAAAGCACAGGGATGATCCACATCCCTGTACTTTGTATGTGACTCGAAAGCCACCCTTAATATGATATTAACCGATGATGATTTGACCGTTTGCCAATAACTGCTCCAAAGTTAAACCCGCTTGATTTTCAAGCACCAGTAATTCTGTCGAATGATAGGCGGTTGCCGAACCATCACGATCTACCGACACTACGACATTATCGCCATCCTCAGTTACAGAGATATAGTCTGCGATATTTGAGTGATCCTCTAGCAATCCGGTAAAGAAGTCTGCGCTAAACTCAATTTTGTCAGCTTCGCTATCCGTAGCAGTGTCACCAAAATGGAAATCTTTCCATGTATCGGTAGCATTGCCAGCAGTCGCATCGGCAGCATTTAAGACCACATAGATCGCTGTGTCTGAACCCAAACCACCTATCAAGGTATCGTTACCTGAACCACCATTGAGGATGTCACTTCCTGCACCGCCATTTAGGCTGTCATTCTCGAAACCGCTTATCAGCAGATCATCATCGAACAGATTGGCGGCGAAGCTTTCCACGTCGGCACTCCTGCCGGCGATGCCCGAGGTGCCGTAATCGAACTCGCCGATGGTGTAGGTGTTGGTCGAGCCCTTCACCTCCAATCCATCCACCAGGAAGTCGCCGTTGCTCGCCTTCACGACCAGATAGCGGAAGTCGCCGTCGATGCCATTGAGGTCGAAGGGCCGCCGGGTGGTGTTCTGAGTACTGTTACTACCATCACCCGATCTACTCAACGATCCGTTTGCAACCAACACCCCGGCAGTGTCATAGGCATACCACTGCGCGGTTTCTCCAGTGGTGAAGTTGGTGAAGGTCAGGCGTGCGGACTGCACGTCATAACCGATATCGATCACCAAACTTTCGTTGCCGGAGATGCGGGCATCGGTACCGCCGGTCACACCGATGCCAGTGCCACGCGTATTTGCGGCGTCCGGAAATCCAGTCACGTTCCTGGCACCCACACCCGTCGATGCCGTCAACGCCGCATCCAGCGTCGCGCCCACGATCAGCCCTTGGGCCGGGTTGCCGTTGGCAAAGAGCGTGGTCGCATTGGTGGTGTAGCCCGCCACCTCGAAACCGGCATTGGTCCACTCGTTCACGCTTGCCGTGCCTGTTGCCGCAAGTGTCGTGGCCCCCGCGCTCACGCTACCGCTGAGCACGTTGGATTGCGCCCCGTTCGGATCGGTCAACTGGATCTGCACGGTGCGCTCGCCACCCACCGCACCCGGCTGGAACATCACCGAGCGGATGGCATCCTCGAAGTCGGCCAGCGAGGCCGGGCCGGTCAGGGTCAACACCTTGTTGCCGGCGACGGTGGTTTCGCTGGCAGTAATGCCCAGCGGCAGCACCGTGATCAGCTTGTCACCGGTCTGGGTGCCCAGCAGGGTGATGGTGGCTGTCTGGACCTGGCCGTTGTCCCAATCGCTGATGCTGAAGGTGCCACCGGTGGTGACCTTCAGATAACCGGAGATCAGGTCCTGGCCCGAGCCATTGGGATTGACCACGGTCATCGTATTCCCGCCGCTCGTGAAATCCGGTACGCCCAACCCGGGATTGGTCAGCCCTTGCGGGAAGATCGTTGCGAAATTCGTGCCGTTGCGGGTACCGATGAAGATTTCCTCCAACTCGGTGGAGTTGGTGGCGCGGGTGGCATAGAAGCGCACACCCTCCTCGGTCATGATGATCTGGAAACGCGGCAGGCCGTTGACATTGGCAGTCCAGGGATTGCCTACACCCAGCCAGGTGCCATCGGCAAAACGCAGCGTGACGACATGCGCCCCCGTGCTGGTGACGGTTTCGTTTTCCAACTGGAAGATGGTCGTCAGACTCGTTGGATTGTCGAAAATATCCTGGCCGTTGACCAACAGACTGAAGGTGTTGTCCACCCGGTCGAGGTTGACCACTGCGCGCACCGTGGAGGGGTCCACACCTGTGCCGACGTTGAAGGTCATGGTGTTGGTGCTGGGATTGTTGTCGCCTGCCGTGCCGACCGAGGAGAAGCGGCCATCACCCAGGTTGCCGCCGCTCACCGGCGGCTGCTCGCTGGCGGTATCGATTGCAATCGTCGGTGCGTCATTGCTGCCGTTGACGGTGATGTTGAGGTTGGCGGTATTGGTGTTGCCCGCCGCATCGGTCACCGTGTAGGTGATCACTTCGACAGGTGCATCGCCATTGTTGAGCGCCTGGGTGACCGGGCGCCCATTGTCCAGGGTGTAGGTGTAAGCACCGTTCGTACCGATGGTGATGGTGCCGTAGGTGGTGGTGATAGACCCACCCGCCGCTGCGGTGTACTCGACACCGCCCACGGTGGCCTTGAACTCGGTCACCGTGCCGGCTGCACTACCGTCGTTGTCGAGCACGTTGCCGCTGGCCGAGCCAACGCCCGGCACGGTGTTGCTGGTTTCGGTGACCGAACCGCTGTCATCGTTTGCGCTCGGCGGCAGGGTATCGATCACCACGCTGTCGTTGTCGCCGCTACCGGCGTTGCCTGCGTTGTCGTAGTAGCTGCCGTTGCCAACGGTAACGGTGGCGTTGCCCTCGTAGTTGGCATTCGGGGTGAGGGTGCCGGTCCAGGTCAGGCCGCCGTTGCTGCTGGTCAGGTTGCCGATGCTGACGTTGGCGGGGTTGCCAAGCAGATTGCGGACTTCCGCCGCCGTCAGCGGCTGGCCCGAAGCGTTGTGCGGCACTTCGCTGAAGGTCAGGGTGACGGTGGTGGTTTCACCGGCGATCAGATCGCCATCCGCCATTTCGACGGTGACCATCGGAGCCTGGGTATCCACACGCACACTGTCGCTGTCGCCGCCACCGACATTGCCGGCACGGTCGTGGTAGCCGCCCGCATCGATCCTGATCGTGAGCGTTTCATCCGCCATGCCCGACGTCGGGGTGACGGTGCCGGTCCAGGTGTGACCGCCATCGCTGGTGGTCAGATCACCCACGCTCACGCCCGTCGGCAAGTTCAGCAATGCCTTGACCTGCTCGGCCGTCAGTGCGGTGCCGGTGGCATCGTTGTACGGTACTTCGCTAAACTTGATGCTCAGATCGGTAGTCTGGCCAGCCAGCAGCTTGACCGCGTCGATCTCGACATCCACGGTAGGCGCTGCGGTATCCACGGTCATAGTGAAGTTGCTGGAGACCTCTCCACGCAGGCCGGTGGCATCGTTGTAGGCACGCGCCGTCACCGTGACGGCGCCATCGGCTAGGGAGCCAGTGGTGGTGATCGGCGGGCCCAGACGCTCAGGCGGTACTTCCCAGGTCACCGTACCTGTGGCCTCGGCGAGCGGAGTGCCGTCCGCCGTAGTGCTGATCATAATTGGGTTGGACAGGTTGTATAGGTACACCAGGATGTGGGTAACTGAATGCCCTTCCTCCAGTGTGATGCTGCCCTTAATTGTGCCCTTGTTGTCGTTGGTCACACCGCCGTTGATCACATCGGCGTTGTGTATGCCTCCAGAAACGGCATCGCCATAGCCCGTCACCATGACCGGTGGCAGATCAAGCAAGTCCTCTGGGTCAATGACAAGGTCATTGCTGATGCCGATATTGCCTGCACTGTCGGTGATGTGAACCTTGAGCTTCGACCTGTCGAACGTTTCACCGTCCGCTAGACCCAGCCCGCTAGAATTCAGATCCACCTTGATCGACAGGTAATCGGTACCGGCAATCCGGTCGCCCACCGTACCCGTACCAACCACGTTGCCGTTATAAGTGACGGTCACAAAGTTACCAGTATTGGCGCCTTGTTGATCACCGAACGGACCAGCGTATTCCGATACCAGTGCCGTGACTTCGTTCTGACCTTCGACGTAATCCACGCTGGTGGCTTCCGGCGCGACGGTATCGGTGACGAAGGTGTATTTCTGCGAGGCCTCGCTGGCCTTGCCAGTCACTGGGTCGACCGCCTTCACCTGTAGGTAGATGTTGTCGTTGCGGAGGTGGCCAGCGGCCCAGATGGTTTGTAGCACGTCGTGGAACTGATCCGCACTGATGGTCCATGCGCCAGTGTTCGGGTCCACCGTTACGGTCACGTCAGCACCATTAGGGAAGCCAGGCACGCCCTGTATCTCATCTGAAGTGGTGAACTTGTTGGCGTACAGACGCAAGGTGACCTCACCATTCTCATTGACCAGCGCCGGATCCACCGTGCCAGTGATGTCCCCAAGCACGTCATTGCTGTAGTTCACGGTATTGGCGGCGGTGGTGATGATCTGGCTCTGCGACATGCCACCGACGGTGTATTCCACCACGATGTCGGTGTTGTTGCTGTACGGCTCCAGGGTGTAGCTGCCATCGGCGTGGATGGTGATTTCACCGGCTGCCACGCGAATGGCCTCGCCGATCGCAACCGGCGCGCCGTTGACGGTGACGCTGCCGGAGTCGATCGTCTGGCCAGCGGCCACGCCATCAAGCTGGCCGTCATCGATGTAGCTGTTGCCGACCGAACCGATGTTTTTCAGCAGTACGGTGGTGACCTCCACCTGCGCATCGTGGGTGGAAACCTGGACCTGATAGTTCTTGCCGTCTGCGCCCGTAACGGTGAAGTAGTCCATCAACGGACCTGCCGAAGCGGTCAACTCGGCTTCGATACCCGTGTTGAGCTGGTAGCTCCAGTGGCCGTTTGCATCGATACTGAACACGCCGTGTTCGCCAGCTTCATTGCTGACAGGCGTGAAGCCCTGCGGCTGGTGCCAATCGCCCAGCACCTGCCCAGCAATGGTGGTGGCAGGCGTTGGTGCGCCGGGGACGACCGTGGTGCTCTGCACGCTGTCGATGTTGTCGACATAACCAGTGATGACCGGCGGTGGCGGCGCAGCGACGGTGTAGGTGTGGCTGGTGTTCGCGCTGTTGCCAGCGGCATCGCTGACGGTGGCGCTGGCGCTGCCGTCCTTCAACAAAGCAGCTTGTGCTTGGGTGACCGGAGCCGTCCAGGTGCCGCCTGCAGCGACCGTGCCGGTGACGACGATCGGGCTGCCATCCACATCGTTGAAGATCACGGTGACGGTAGTGCCTTCGGCCACGCCAGTGACCGTACCGGCGACGGTGATGCCGCTGCCAGTCTTCTCGCCCCACTGCACGATGTCATCGCCGCTCGCCACCGTGGTGATGGTGATGGTCGGCGCGGTCAGGTCGAGGGTGGCCCCCTCGCTGTCATTGGCCGGGTTACCCGCCTTGTCGGTGACTTCGGCCAACACGGTGATCGGGCCATCGGCCAGACCGGTGAGGTCGGCGGTGGTGCTGTAACTACCATCGGTACCGACGGTGGCGGTGACCACGACGGTGGCACCGTTCCCATCGGTCACGGTCACGGTGACGGTCTGATCCGCCTCGACACCGGTGGTGGTGCCGCTGAGGGTGATGTTGGTCGCCTCATCGCGCGACAGGTTGCCGTCGCCGATTGCAGCCTGGTCGATGGTCGGCGCAGTGGTATCGACGGTCACGCTGTCGCTGTTGCCTGTACCGGCATTGCCCGCCTGGTCGTAGTAGCTGTTGGCCGGCACCGTTACCGTCAGGTCAGTCGCATTGACAACGCTGTCGGCGGTGAGAGTGCCGGTCCAGGTCAGGCCGCCATTGCTGGTGGTCAGATCACCCACGCTCACGCCCGCCGGCAAGTTTAGCAGAGCCTTGACCTGCTCGGATGTCAACGCGACGCCCGTGGCACTGTGCGGCACTTCGCTGAAGACGATGGTCAGGTCGCTGCTGGGATCGGCGATGTTCAACACCGCGTCGGTGATAGTCACCGTCACGCCTGGCTGCACGGTATCGACCGTGACCGCATGGTTGTCCGAGGCTACGTTGCCGGCCTCGTCGCTTACCGTTGCCGTGACCGTCAACGGGCCATCGTCCAGGTCACCCACGTTGTCCGCAGGCACCGTCACGGTCCAGTTGCCATCAGTACCCACCGTTGCGTAGTGGATCTTGCCGCCCACGACCACCTCCACCGGCTGGTTTGCTTCCACGCCCGTGGTCGTGCCGGTGATGGTCAGACTCTCGTCCGATTCCAGCGCGTTGATCACATCGTCAACGGCCAGCGGGCCGGTGATGGTGATCGTGGCTTCAATGTCCACCGAGTAGGTGCGGTTGGTATCGGCCGTGCCCGCATTGCCAGCGTCATCATGAGTGGTGACGCTGGCGGAGATGGACGTACCAGCCGCCAGATCAGCCCCCGGCACATTGATGCTGAAGCGCAGCGTGCCTTCGTCGTCGTAGACCTCGCCGGTGAAGGTTTTGCCATTGACGGTCAGGGTGACGATATCCTCCACCTTCGCATCGCCCCCCACCGTACCCGTCACCGGCACGTTGTCGCGCTCGGATTCGGACTTATTGATTACGTTGTCCGCTGTAACCGCATCAATGCTAAGCGTCGCTGTCGGTGCTGTGGTGTCAACGCTATAGACTTTATCAGCTGTCACTGTCGCAGGGTTGCCTGCCACATCATGCACCACCACACTGCCTGCGATTGATTGGTCGCCATCAGCCAGCAAATCACTACCTGCTACAGCAACACTCCAAATACCGTCTGCCTGAACCTTAGCCGTGTATGTTTTCTCGTTGATGGTCAGAGTGACGATATCGCCCTCTGTAAATTCACCAGTCACTTGACCAGTCAACGTCACATCTTTTTCTGCCTCCGCAGCATTCACAATGTTGTCCGCTGTAACTGCATCAATGCTGAGCGTCGCTGTCGGTGCAGTCGTGTCAATGCTATACGGCTGGCTGGTGCTCACTGTGCTCGCATTGCCTGCAAGGTCAGTAAATGTCGCTGTCGCATCAACTGTAACGTCAGGATCGTTCAATAAACTGCTGCCCGGGACATCAGCGCTCCAGGTAGTCCCCGTCACTGTCGCTGTGTAGTTCACACCGTTGACGGTAACAGTCACACCTGTGGTGGATGCATCAGCCGGAATGTTGCTCAGGCTGCCTGTCAGGGTCACAGTGCCTGCTGACTCAGCTGCATTTAAAACATTATCTGTAGTAACAGCATCAATGGTCAGTGTTGTCGGACCTGTCGTTACATCCGGTGCAGTCGTGTCAATGTTGCCGCTATCTGTTGCTGGCACACTCGGGTTACCCGCAGCATCTGTGGCAATCGCACTGGCTGTATAGCCACCCTCTGCAAGTGGCGTGGACGGAGTCACACTGTAGTTACCCAAGCCATCCGCTGTGGTGGTCAGGGTCTGTACCGCTCCCAAGTTGTCCGTCACTGTTACCGTAATCGATACGTTAGGCTCGGCTCCACTTCCCGTGATGGTCGGCGTGGTGTCAACTGTATTGTCCGGTGCAGACAGGGTGCCGGCTGTCGGTGCAGTCGTGTCAATGCTATACGGCTGGCTGGTGCTCACTGTGCTCGCATTGCCTGCAAGGTCAGTAAATGTCGCTGTCGCATCAACTGTAACGTCAGGATCGTTCAATAAACTGCTGCCCTGTA
>NZ_VPBV01000043.1:0-10929 GCF_013418545.1 Acinetobacter sp. YH12136 | reverse complement strand
AATCAGGCGAGGCTTTAGGAGAAGCTGCAACTTCTCCAAAAAGCTTGAAAATCATTTCAAAGCCTTTGATTTAGTGTTCTTTTATATCAATAATGGATTCGTTTAATGCCAGCATACTTTTTGAAACACCACCCAGAATTTATTTTGGCTTATACAGCTTTTGGAGGATGACTTTATGAGACTCTTCATGATTGATTTTGTACGTTGGCAGTGCATCTAAGGCTAGAAAGAATAGTTTAGAGGCTTCTGTATTGTCTTGTGTCATTGCGATAGCTTCCTGGAAAAGCACGCTCTGTCTTATTTTTTTTACAGTATAAAAACTGCTCTTAATTCTAGATTCAACCGTTTTTAAATTATTGGGATCAATCTCTATTTTGAAGTCTTTCCAAATAGACAAGACAATACCGCCCAATGCATATTTAAGCTGATTTTCAGCATTTCTCTTTTTTTGAGCTTCTGTCAGTTTTTTATTAGTTTTATTCAGAATGTCCCTTCTATGTTCATTTTCGAGGCGTATACGGTCATCCAAGGCTGCTTTCTCGAGCTTTTGGTAGGACTGTAAAGCTCGATCAAGACGAAAGAATGTTTCCTGATCTTGCTCTTTTTCAAGTAACTGCAAAATTTCGATTTCATTCGCCAAAAGCGGCTGCTTGTTGCTTTGTTTAAGTTGTATTTGGGTTATCAGTCGCTGTCTTTGTTCAAATTGAACTTTTTCCCGATGGACGATTTTTAACAAGCGCAGGTCTTTTTCATCTAATTCATCATATTCTTTACTATGCAGAATGGTGTTGGCTCGTTGCTGGTTTTTTTTGAGAAAATCTAGATTCATTAGAAATTCTTCTAATTCGAATAAATCTTTTGATGAGAGTACTTTCGCTGGTCTTCCACGAGTCGCCATTGCATTCTCCGCAGGTATAAAAAGGGCACAATTTTTATGATTTCAGACATTATATGCTGGCACGGGAAGAATTAAATAAAATGTGGGAACATTTTATTTAATTCTTAAGCTCGTTTCCGTGTTTTTAATTCGATATAATTACTACGCAATTATATCGAATTAAAAACACTACTCCTCGTGCTCCGCAGGCTCTGCGAGGCTGCACGAATTTGAAGGTGGACACATGTTCTACTGCAACCTGGAACACACTGTAAAAACAGCCGTGAAAACCCGCTCCGGCAAAGTGAAAAATGCAGCCACGGCCAAGAACAGGTTCCACTACATCACGCGGACCTCGCATTTCAGACACTACAAAGAAAGCGCAGCGGAACAGATCGAGTTTGTGAAATCCGGCAACATGCCGAGCTTTGCCGAGGGCAAGCCGGCAGAGTTCTGGCAGGCAGCTGATGTTTATGAGCGCAGCAATGGGCGAACCTGTTCGAGCCTGGTGGTGGCCTTTCCCAAAGAACTTACCCAGGCTCAGCGTATTGAACTTGCCGAAGAATTTATAGCAGAGTTTGCCGACCGTTACCGCTATCCCTTCACCTGTGCCATCCACAATCATGCTGGGGCGATTGGAGGTATCGAGCAGCCGCATCTGCATTTCATGTATAGCGAGCGGCATGTGGATGACATCGAGCGGACAGCAGAGCAGTTTTTTAAGCGATACAACCCGAAACAGCCTGAAAAAGGCGGTGCTCAGAAATTGACGGCTGATGTCCTGGGCATGGGGAAAGCTCAGTTGCAGCTGTATCGGCAGAAGACGGAAGAATTGATCAATGCCAGTTTGGCACAGTATGCACCGACCAAAACCGTTGAAATCCGTGGCATTCCGGTTGAAGTTCCAAGCTTTGTCAGCTGCCTTTCCCATCGTGATTACAACAAAAAGCACGGCACGCAGTTAAAAGATGTGCCTGTGATGAACAAAGCGGTGCGTTTTGCACGGAAAAATGAACCAGAATTATTGGCCAAGCAGCAAGAAATGATCGAGGAGATCAAGCGGATTCGTGCTGAAAATAATTATGAGCTGTATCGATCACATTATGAGGCAGAACTGAGTAAACAGAAGCAGTTGGAACAAGAACAGCAGCAAATACAGGAAAGAACTAGAGGCTATGATGGCCCGAGTTTTTGGTAGGTTTATACGTTCAAACCTGAACTTGTACGTTAAAGCGTACAAGTCTACTGTTCTTCATTCTCGTCATCTGTATATTCAAACAGGTCATTCATGTTGCAATCGAAATACTTGCATAACTTATCAGCTACCGATAATTCTATCCGAATAGCCCTGTCGTAATAGAGTGCAGTCAATGTATTTCGATTGATTCCAGTAGCATTGACTACGTCACTGATTTTCAGAATCTTACGCTCGCCCATTAGGGAAGATAACTTGCAGTTAATCATAATATCTTTTAGTAAAAAAAAATAACCTGCTGTAGGTTGTTTTTTGTTGCAATAGTGGAACTGGTTTGGTAAATTATAACCTACAGCAGGTTATAATTTGTCTTTATAGGTAGATTTAACCTCTAATTTGAAATTATACAGGGTGAAGCTACTAAATCAAAGTTTACAGCTTACATCACCCTCATTCATATAGTTGAGGAGAAAGTGAATGTTATATAACCGAGAACTTTGGATCAGTGAACAAACAAGGCTAGTTGGACGTCAATTATTAAGAGAGCTGAATATCCAAAGGGGATACGGGATTGCTGAATTTTTAGCTGTAAACCATTGTTATGACAATCAGGAGGCATTTTTGGTTTGGCTTGATCAGCAGTTGGCGAAGTATCCTGACGGGGTCGAGATTGAGCAAATTAAACAGAATTTTTTTGGACACTTTCCTGAGTCTTACTACAGTCTGTGCTAGCTTATTAATGTGATGATACGTAGGGAGCTTTAGCTCCCTTTTTTCATTTCGGATAAGAGATTTTATGTTAAGTCCTTTGATATATGGGATGATAGTGTAAATATTTTCTGCAGTTTATTTGTGAGCATGTTCGACAAGAAGTTTTTTGATAGTCCAATTGGTTTAAAGCAAATTTTGGCTTATGAACTTTATGTAAATCATGGACTTTATCAAAAGGAAATAGCAAGTTTTTTAGGATGTTCTAATAATACTGTGGCTAATTATGTTAAAAAATTAAATAAATATAAACATTTAAAAGATTTTAACTTGGTTTTAGAGTCTAAGGCTAATGAGGTTGAAAAAGCTTTGGAATATATAAAAAAGCGAGGTGAATTAGATGAAGGATAAAATAGTTTTTATTTAGCTCATGGCATAAGATAGTGAATTTTCAATGGATTAGAATAAATGTACGATCCAAAATTCAAAGTCTTACTGAATTTTCTTAAAGATAATCCTGATCGACTTTCTAGCAGAAGTAAAAGTCTCCATTTAGATTCTGATGAAGGCATAAATGCTTTACATGAATGTTACCTGAGATCTAGAGATCAGAAACTTACTTTATCAAGACCTACAACTATTCCTGATGATGCTGTTAGTGTGATTCTTCAGCAATGTTGTAAGTTTACAAAAGAACAAACTGAGCAAATTAAAATTGAACATCAATTATCTATGTCAGCAGAGAATTTGGTTGGTGCTTTACTGGAACGATATATAGCCCAAGTCCTTGAACCACATGGATGGGTTTGGTGTGCAGGAGATTTTGTTCGAGCGATTGATTTTATTAAATACAATCAGTCAACTAAATTGTGGGAAGCAGTTCAAGTCAAGAATAGAGATAATACTGAAAACTCTTCATCCTCAGCTATTCGTCAGGGAACTACAATTGAAAAATGGTTCAGAACGTATTCCAAACCATCTAAAAAAAGAGTGACCAATACAAATTGGGAGAACTTTCCTGAAGAAGAATTTCGTGATCAGTTAAGTGAAGAAGGATTCTTACAATTTATAAGAGACTATCTAGCTTAATTACTTCTTTTGAAAAGCCTTTTTCCAATCTTTTTCAGTTGTAAACTTATACCGAGAGAAAGGAAAACCCTGTGGTGGCTGTATATTCTTGCCTTGATCATGATTAATAATCGCTTGTGCAATTGCATAACCTAAGTCACCAGGTACTGCATTTCCAATTTGTTTATATTGATCAACTAACTTACCTGCAAATTTCCAATGATCAGGGAATTGTTGAATGCGAGCATATTCAGCCACGCTCAATGGACGATCTTCTTCGGGATGAGCAAGATCAGTTGCTGGCATGGTTGGGCTAGTAACAAGAGTTGGGCTAGGTTTATTCCAGTCTAAACGTCTTAAAAAACCTGTTTTACCACCACCTAAATAATATGATTTTCCCATAGCCTCTTTTTGAAGTTCATCAGGCAGATTTCTCCAATTTTGTCCAGATTTCAATAAGCGATAATACTTCAGCCTCTTCTCAGGAAATACAGCACAAGCCTGATTTTGATCTGGAGTTAGATTACTAATCGCTTCTTTAAGAGTTTTCCATGGTTGAAGACCAAATTCGCCATTTTGACTATGAGTTGGGTTCAAATATGGGACTTTAGAACCATCGGCAGATGCAATAATTACTACACGCTCACGAATTTGAGGTGCTCCATAATTGGCAGAATTATATAGATTGAAAGAAACTCCATATCCTTTAGTTTCTAGAAATTGAACAACGTATTCTAGAGCCGTGCCTTTTGCATCTTTTAGAGAAATCTCATCGTGGTCTGATGGTTTGTAAACAGCTGATAATAGTCCTCGCACATTTTCTATCACTATATAACGAGCTTTTAGATCAGTAGCTAATTGAAGATAGTGAATAAATACGTTACCTCGTTCATCTTCAAATGAACGTCTAGCCCCAGCTGTTGAAAATGCTTGGCATGGTGGTCCGCCTACAACTAAATCGATCTGATCTTTGTCCGATAAACTTAATTCTTTAAGAATATCTTTTGCTGAATAATTTCGAATATCACCTAATAGTGGAACATTTGGCTGATTTAACTTGATTGTTTCCTGACACTTTTTATCAAATTCACAATACATCAAAGGTTTAAAACCAGCCTTTTCTAAGCCAAGATCTAGACCTAAAGCACCACTAAAAAAACTGAGATAGTTCACATAAGAATCCGACAAAAACAATGCTGGGATCATACTAAAGATATAACCCCAGGTCCACTGTTAAATTTCTATCTTTCTTTATTTGATTGAGAAAGAACCGATGCTGCTAGTGTTTTTGTAGTCTCACTATATTTATCACTTTGTAAAACATGAGATGCTTTTGACTCCAAATCAGAACCTGTCTGTTTACTAGATTTGGACTGTGACAGTGCAGACCCTGCTAATTCTTTTTGGATTGCTGAAGATGATGGGTTCTTCAAGATTTTAGATGCTAAGGAGCTAACAGATTTTGATGTTTGCTTGGAATTTTTAGACATAGTAAATACCTGATATAAGAATATTTTTATAATATGAAATGAAAAACAAAATCGATCAATATTTAAACGACAATAACTGTCGCATTGTTGCTATATATCATTTTTTAAAAGCTGAATTCACATAAAGTATTCAAATATTAATTAAAATAGAGGTACTTAAAGTGAGTAAACAAACAATCAATATTTGATCCTAGACAGTATTGTGGACAGTCGGTCCTGCTCAGGGCAATAAAGGCAAAAGTGGCGGTATCCGTGTGATCTATTATTGGGTTACAGAAGATGATCAGATCTTTTTCCTGGTGGCTTATCCAAAGTCTGTGAAAGATAATCTGACAGACAAAGAAACCTCGATTCTACGTCAATTAGTAAAGGAGCAATTTCATGGATAACAACTTATTTGATGACCTGGTTGCTTCAATCAAAGAAGCTGGTGCCATAAAACGCAATGAAATAAAAGCAAGCCGAGTCACAGCGCTTGAATTGCCAGATATTAAAGAAGTACGTGAGAAAACTGGCTTAACCCAGGCAGAGTTTGCTGCACGTTTGCATATCAGCGCGAGAACCCTACAAAACTGGGAACAAGGCCGTCGTTATCCGACTGGTCCTGCAGCGACTTTAATTCGCATTCTGGATGCCCATCCAACTCTGATTTAAAAGTTTAGATAATAAAAAACCCCAGCATCCTGCCGGGGTTTCTCATATTGGGTTGCTAGGTATGACTCCTGTCTTACCTCACGCTCCTGGTGCGATCTTTCTTATTCTTGTTGTTTGGAACATCCTGTTCTCTATGACTTCATCATAGGAAAATTCACCTATCCTGGATAGCCGCAAAGGGCCGAGTTTTATGTGAGCCAAAGCGTACAAAATAGCCTAAATTTTATCCACAGTAATTGGGGATAGTTTCGGATCCTAGAAGCCGATGAAATGGGCGCTGATTGCTAAATTGATCATTTTTTAGCCAATTTTCTTGGCAAAAACTATCAAAATTGCTCATAAAAAAGCCGACTTGTTTCAAAGTCGGCTTTTTTATGTTTTTTAGATTTTTATCATTTAAATAAGTATCTGATATTTATATTAATATACAAGTGTATTGCGTATAACCACCATTATGTTAAATAAGCTGTAAATATTTATATCACTCATCTTTTTTTGATAATTTGTTAAGATTTAAATTTCTTTGGAATCTAATTTTTATATTTTCTGGAAGGTTTAACTGATCAATAGTTTGGTTGCTAGCATTCATATAAGCTTTCAGAGCATCAAAAGGCTTGTTCTCTAACAGCATATGAATAAATTTACTTCGAGTTATTCCCATTACTTTGCATAAATAATCTAGTTTTTGGAGATTCTTTTCAGGCAGTTGAAATGACATCGCAGAGGTCTTCATAGATTTTTCATCAAGATCTTTTGCATGTATGCGACCTAATTCCTCAAAATAATTATTCATTACTGTGTCCTAATTTAGTTGAAAAGCTCTTTTGGGAGTAAAGGTCTAATCCTTCATTTGTATATCCCATACGAAGTAGCATGAATACATCAAAGCCATTGACTCCAATTTTTTGAAGTTCAGAAGCATCTTTTTTTAAATGCTCTATTAAACCTTCAAAATTCATATTATCAGTAGATAAATCACCTTGTTGGTACAGCCCTTTTAAGTACGAGGCATATGCTGCATCCATATAAGATCCAATCAATTCTTGCAGAACTTTACTTTTACTTTTTCCTATTGCTTTTGCTACAACATCAATTAATTCATGTTCGTACTCAGTCAACTTAATAGAAATACCTCTCATTATTTGTGATTCAAGATCGATTCTATTGTTAAGCCCTAAATCTAAAAATTGGCTTAATTCATCGATTGCCATTTTTCTTTTTATTTTATCTTCTTGTGCAATATCTTCTAGATCTTCGTGATTCATATTTTCCTCTTCTGAATTTGTTAACTCATATACCAATCATACCGCAATAAATACCAATAAAATACTTTTTTGTATTTACTTGGTATTTATTGCGGTGTAAAGTAAATCATGTATCAGATCTAGGAGTAAGAAAAATGATTAAAACAACATATAAATTTGATAGCTATAGAGAATTATCTTAAGCGGGAGAGAGTAATAATGAATTATGAGGAATGGCTTATAGAGCTTCAGCGTCAAGATGAAGAGATAAAGCTGCGGAATGAAATCATAAGGGTAGAGAATGAAGTCGATGAAAATCTTCTAGAGAATATTAAAAATTTGATTACAGATATATCTGAAGCAACTGAGCAATCAAATCTATCAATTATTCATAGTAATAATTTAATTTACATACGTTCAAAAGAAGGGCGCTCACCACTTTTAATCATATTGGCAAAATATAGGCTAATAAATGGAAAGAGAGAAGTAATTTTTCGTCTTGAAAAACATAGAACTAAAGAATTAACAGATAAATATTATGGCCACTTAGTTTCTAATACATGGCTAAAGGGCTTTATTAGTAATTGTCATCAGAGAAGTAAAGAGCGTAAAGATGAATTTAAGAATACTTATAAAATAAAGCCTAACCTAGTACCTAAGCCTAATCAATCGATATTATTAATGTGTAAATTATGTGAAGGTGATGGTGGAGCTACAGGTAATTGTCAGAGATGTGGTGGTAATGGTATAGAACCAAACAGTATTTAGAATTAAAAATTAAGTTTCCTAAAATTAACATAATACACCTTATACGAAATGCGTTATAATTATCCTTATAATTCAAAGCTGTAGTTCCTAGTTGATAGCCCACCTTCCCCAAGGTGGGCTTTTTTTATGATTATTCACGTTCCACGCCTAATATTTAACCAATGTTCCACGGGTTTGTTCATCTGAATTAAACAATAATCGTTAATCATAGGGTCTAAAAAACCGACTCCAAAATCCCCTTTTCTCAGGTTCAGGTTCTACATGTTCAGGGATCGGAATCCGTTTAGGTTCGGTAGTAGTCAATCCGTCATGTTTCGTATCATCGGTGCTCGGTTCTGGCTGTACCTGAGCTGCATTCGCTTGCGACTGTTCTTGATCGGTAAACGTAGTCATATTGGCTTTTGGGGCTTCCAGTAAGCGCTGCATCGTTTCAATCTGGTTTTGATAGAACGATTCCCGGTCTTTGGCATCCGAAAGCTGATTTTTCAGCATGTCTATCTGCTGTCTAAGCAGTAAAACTTCTGCCGAACTTGGATTGTCTATTTTTACAGGTTCTTTTACATCCTGTTTTTTAGCAGGCTCCCCAAATACACGGATAGCTTCAGAGAAATCAATTTTGTTATCAGAATTTTTACTTAAAATTCCTTTATTTATATGGTTGTAAATCGTTTGTCTGTTTATGCCGTAAAGCTTGGATAATTCTAAAACTGAAAGGCTTTTCATGGTGTAAAACAATGCCTAATCTTGTAAAAATGTCTTGTCTATTAGACTGTCTAATAGACAAATCGGCAAGTCTATATTCTAGGCAGCCTTGAAGCCTACTTTTTGGAGGTAAGGGTATAGTTCTTTAAATTTCTCTGGGGTTTGGAGCATTTCAGCAATACGTACAGCGAACTGCTGATAGCTTTCTGTGCCCTGGGAGTATTTACTCATTTCAGGAAGCTGCGAAAGTTTGTTGGCAAACAAGTGGCGTTGAGCATCTGTCATGGTTGAGAAAATATCTACCGTATTTGGATCTCGCTTGTTTTCTACCGATTGATTGCTCGTTTTCTTCTGTTTGAATGTGAATGAAAAACCTGAAATGGAACGGCCTTTTTTATGTTGTTCGTATTTAACAGTGATATCTGAAGACTCATTAATCTGGTCGATAGCAATATCTAAGACACGTCTTTTAAATGCTTCCATTCGAGTATATTCATTAACGCCTATACCGAGTTGGTTGCGAAACTTATTTAATTCAAAAATAGGTGTTTTACCTACAGATTTCCATTGCATTAATAACTCATAAAGACGCACAGCATAAACACTTTTGAAATCTGAAGTTTTTTTCAAATGATAGCTAGTAAAATATTGCTCAAAACCATCTATTTTAGTGACATGCTCAATTACCACACGAGTTAAAGTAACTAATATCCTACCTTCACCTTTTCTATAGTTAGCATCTTGGATCCAACGACTTTTTGTTAGGGTGCCATCTTCGTTGGTAATGGTGAATTTTCTTTTAAATAAAGAATCTTCTGCTTCGATTAACGCTAAATATGCTGCATCTGGGGAAACATTAAAGGCTTGTGCATAGCGAGTAGCGTTTAACTCTAATGGTTCATCAGTTGATAACCCTTGTCCTGTTTCACGAGCATCCACAATTGCTAATTGTAATAGGCGAGTTTCAGTTAAGCTAAGTGTCTGTAAAGCTTGTACAAGTTTATTTGATTTTACAACCAAGTCTTTCATGTCATTCTATTTAGCAACTATTTTATTGTGTTGCTATAACAACACAATAAAATCCTGTTGTCAAATACCGAGGAAACGTTGCTATATAACCGAGGAAACGTTGCTATATAACCGAGGAAACGTTGCTATATAACCGAGGAAACGTTGCTATATAACTCCTAAAAGCATTGCTAATAAAGGCTTTCAGCCTGTCTAAAAACATTTAAAAACTTTAAAAATAATTAAAAGCCCAGATCATGAAAAATTGCACTTGGTTTTCGCTACGCTCAAACTCTATTGAATCTCGCTCTCGCTCGATTCCTGGGGCAATTTTTTGGTTAACCTCGTTGTGACTTTAAAGAAAAGCAAAAGCAACTTGGAGTTCGCTTCGCTCATAAAGCTTTTTGCTCGCTACGCTCGGTATAGATTCAATTTTCTGCATGTGATTTTCACTCTTTTAGGCTTCACAGGCTAAAAAAGCAGTTTTTCAGAGAGTCTGGGTTCGAATTTTGTAAGTTCGCTCGTAGACACTCGCTCTATAAAATTAAGTTTCATGGCAAAAAAAATTTTTAAAAATGGTAGTAATTTGAGTTAATCAAAAAAATTTTCAGAAACTAAACAAATGAAATCATGAAAAATTTAAATCCTGTAAGCTCATTTTTTGGATCAAAAATGGAGTTCATTATGAGCTTTTTAACAAAAAATGAGGATCAATATGTCTTGTTAGATTCCAGTATTGATTATTTAAATGCAACAGCATATTTATCGTTAGTATTTTTAAACGGTGAAGAGTTAACACTGAACGGTAGTCATCTTCTAAGTGTTGGGTATACTTTTATCGATTATCTAAAAGACAGTCAAAGCATAAAAATATCAATAAATCCGAGCTCTGAAGAAACGATTCATAAACTACTTCTTCTTTTTGATGAAGTTTGAACCGTACCGGGTTTGTCGGAGACTTTTTATTTAAGTTAGGCCACCTCTGACCTAAAGGTAATCAGAGAGAAGAAGGATCAATGTTTCTGTTTGCATCGTAAACACTCGCTTAAATCGCAAATGAGAGTGGTGGCAGTCCAGAATTTGGTGGTGTTTCAAAAAGTATGCTGGCATTAAACGAATCCATTATTGATATAAAAGAACGCTAAATCAAAGGCTTTGTAATGATTTTCAAGCTTTTTGGAGAAGTTGCAGCTTCTCCTAAAGCCTCGCCTGATC
>NZ_VPBV01000042.1:0-12241 GCF_013418545.1 Acinetobacter sp. YH12136 | reverse complement strand
AAAGTTTTACGTACTTTAACTGAATCAACCTATGAAATTCAGCCTCAGCAAAGTCATTATGAATCTCTCGAAGTAGATGAGTTCTGGAATTTTGTTGGAAATAAAAAGAATAAACAATGGCTTATTTACGCCTATCATCGAGAAACAGGTGAAATTGTTGCTTATGTTTGGGGTAAACGAGATTTAGCTACAGTCTAACAATTGAAGACAAAGCTTAAACAATTAGATATTCACTACACCCGAATTGCAAGTGATCATTGGGACAGTTTCATCACTGCTTTTAAAAATGGTAAGCAAAGTATTGGTAAATTTTTTACTGTAGGTATTGAAGGCAATAATTGCAAAATAAGGCATAGAATTAGGCGTAGCTTCAGAAGAAGCTGTAATTTTTCAAAAAAGCTTGAAAACCATTTTAAAGCTTTTGATTTAGCCTTCTTTTCTTTTACATCAATAATGGCTTCATTTAAAGGCAGCATACTTTTTGAAGCACCACCAAAATTTTATGTTAAGTAGAGACTAAAAATGCCCTTGATTAAGGGCTTACAAGGGCATTTTGTATAAGGTGTATTATGTTAATTTTAGAATTTCTTCATTAGATAATTTTTGATAAGCTAAATCCATTAGGACTAATTAAGTAAATATGAGCAATTGGGTCAATGTCACACAGGATAAGTCTACAGGTATAGAACTAATTCATGCCCACTTCAAAGGCTTTGCATACGATCCTCATCTACACTCAAGTTATCTTATAGGGGTAACAGAGTTAGGACATCAACAATTCAATTGTAGAAAAAAAATTATTGATAGCTATCAAGGTCAAACTTTCATGCTTGAACCTGAAGAAGTTCATGATGGTAATGCACCAGATCCTCTCGGCTTCACTTATAAAATGATGCATTTAGATCCAGCATGGTTAAAAAAAAGCTATGAAGGAATATTTAATGAGCCTATCGAACTTGCTATCGAATCAACCCTACGTTCTGATCCTCAACTTTCACATTTGATACTTTCAACCTACAATATATTGAATAACAATGAATCTCAATTGATGAAAGATACGTATTTAGATCTTTTATTAGAAAACTTAGGTAATACCCCCATTTTTAATTGAATTAATGGGTAGAAAATCTAAAGCCTTGTTATTGTTTAAAAATAGGTGGACAACCATTTACTGACATATGAGGTCGTTCATGATTATAAAAGTACTGCCAGTCAGTTGTATAGTCCTGCACCTCGCTCAGATCTCGAAATAAATATTGATTTAGACACTCATAACGTACTGTACGATTAAATCGCTCAACATATGCATTTTGCTGTGGATTGCCTGGTTGAGTAAATACATGCTCAATACCATGCTGATCACACCACTTTTCCATCAGCTCACTTATATACTCTGGGCCGTTGTCGGTTCTAATGCGTTTAGGTTTGCCTCGCCATTCAATGAGCTGATCAAGTCCTCTCAGTACACGTTCTGCTGGCAATGAAAAGTCAATCAATATATCCAATGACTCGCGATTATAGTCATCAATCACGTTGTGAACTCGATAACTACGTCCATCACTGAGTTGATCGTAAGCATCCGGCTAACACAGCCTTACCAAGCGATCCTATAAGCCTTAATTTAGTCCCCACCTAAAAACAAGTGGGGACTTAATCCATGAACATGGATATATATTCAGCAACACCTCCTATTGCTAAAAAACGCAGAACATACAGCAAAGAATTCAAACTCAGTATTGTCAATGCCTGCAAAAATCCTAATACCTCGATCGCTTCGGTCGCACTGCAACATAGTATTAATGCCAACCTTGTCAGTCGTTGGATCAGGATCCTCAGCCATCATGATGGTGCCGTGCAGGATCCTACTCATGTGAATCCAGCATTTATTGCTTTGCCTTACACTGCTGCAATCAGCCAACCTATTGATGAGAGGATCACGTTGTGTATCACCGTGCCTCATACGAATAATGATATTCAGCTAAAATGGCAGACATCAGAAATACCTGCCTTGGCAGAATTACTCAAGGCACTGGCAACATGATCCGTATCAATGAAATTTGGCTCTCTACCCAGCCCATGGATATGCGAGCAGGAATGGATACTGTCATGGCTCAGGTGGTGAGAGCCTTTGGCTACATCAAACCGCATTGTGCTTACCTGTTCTGTAATAAACGTGGCCATCGCATGAAAGTGCTGGTACATGATGGACTGGGCATCTGGCTGTGTGCCCGGCGGCTGGAACAGGGAAAATTCCACTGGGCGCAGGTTCACCAGGGTGAAAGCATGGCGATCAGTCCGGAACAGTTACAGGCATTAATCCAGGGTTTACCTTGGCAGCGCATTGGACGACAGCAGGTGGTGACGATGCTTTAAACCAGGCTGGTCCATTCTGCTATTCTCCAAACGTTCTATTTCCTCTGCGTCATGACCTCAGGCATACTGCGGTCATGAATACGCTGCCCGACTTAAGCCAACTGACCCATGAACAACTGCTGGAATTTACCAGACAGTTGGCAATGCAGCATCAGTCTCTGGCACAATCAAATCAAGAATTAGAAAAATCAAACCAGCAATTGGATGCCAAAGTTCAACATCTTTCCATTCTCACGCAAAAATACGAGCATGAGCTCGCACTATTTAAACAGCACAAATTTGGCAGTAAAAACGAACATCTCACCGCAAAACAAATCCATCTGTGGGACGAAGCGGTTGAAGAGGATATCGCAGCAGTTGATTTGGAACTGGAGCGGCTGAATGCAGATAAAACCGATGCAGCGACAGAGAAAGCCACAGTCAACAAACCTAAACGTCGACTGCTGCCGGATCATCTACACACCATCCGTATTGAGCATGAACCTGCATCAACCCAATGCAGTTGTGGCTGCCAGTTACGTCGTATCGGCGAAGATATCAGTGAAAAACTGCATTTCAGACCGGCACAGTTCTATAAGGAACAGCATGTGCGTGGCAAATGGGTCTGTGATCAGTGTGACACCCTGACTCAGCAAGCGATGCCCGCCTATGTGATTGATAAAGGCATTGCTTCACCTGAACTGCTCAGCCATGTGCTGGTATCGAAGTATGCCGATCATTTACCGCTGTACCGTCAACGTCTGATCTATCAGCGGGCAGGCATTGATCTATCTAGATCAACGTTATCTGACTGGATAGGTCGCTGCGGTGTAGAACTGGAGCCTCTGGCCAATGCCTTAAAACAGGTGGTGCTGCAACAGCAGGTGCTGCATGCAGATGAAACACCAGTCACCATTATGCGGATGGGTGATGATGAGAAAAAACCGAAGAAAGGTTATGTCTGGGCCTATGCCACCACACAGTACAATCCAGTTCAAGCGGTGATCTATGACTTTCAGGATAGCCGTTCAGGTCAGCATGCAGAAGAGTTCCTGAATGGCTGGCAGGGCCATCTGGTCTGTGATGATTACAGTGGTTATAAAGCACGCTTTAAATCAGGCGATGTCATTGAGGTGGGCTGCATGGCACATGCACGTCGTAAATTTCATGAACTGCATGTGACTGGGAAAAGTCAGATCGCTGAACAGGCATTAGTGATGATTCAGAAACTGTATGCGATAGAAGCAGAACTCAGGAAAAAGACCGATAGTACAGCAGAACACCGCCGCGAATACCGACAACAGCACAGCCAACCGGTGATGCAACAACTGTGTGAATGGCTCAACCAACATTATCTGACGGTGCCATCGAGTTCTCCAACCGCCAAGGCCATCAATTACAGTCTGAAGCGTTGGCCAGCCTTAAGCCGCTATCTGGATGATGGCAATCTACCTATAGATAATAATTGGGTGGAAAACCAGATGCGACCTTGGGCGTTGGGACGTAAGAATTGGCTGTTTGCAGGTTCGCTGCGCAGTGGTCAGCGAGCGGCAAACATCATGACGTTAATCCAGTCAGCAAAGCTGAATGGCTTGGATCCGTATGCCTATTTAAGTGATGTGCTGAAAAGGTTACCGACACATAAAGTGACCCAGATTGAAGAGTTACTGCCACACTGCTGGAAACCTAAATTGAATTAAAAATTGGTATGGGATTCAGCGGACGCTTACAGTTGATCATGCATAAAGTCCATTGACCATGATTCATTCTTAGCTGTCGGTACTGCAAGGGTTTCTGGCTGTTCTCGTTTAATCCGCTTATTAGGCTTGATTCTTAAATTAAGCTCAAGCTCCTTATAAATGCGATAGACACGTTTGTGGTTCCATTTGTATTTTTTAACATTACGCAAATACAGGAAACAAAGCTTGAAGCCCCATGTTTTATGATCATTGGTTAATTGAATCAACCATTCGGCAATCTGTTGATTCTCTTCATCTAAACGAGCTTTATAGCGATAACACGTTTGACTGACTTTAAAAATTAAGCAGGCCATGCTGATTGAAATCTTAAATTGCTCAGTAGCTTGCTGAGCAAGTGACTTTCGCTGAACAGGCCTTAAAACTTTTTTAAAAGTGCATCTTGCAAGATGTCTGACTTTAGCCGCTCATCAGCATACATGCGTTTTAAACGGGCATTTTCAGCCTCAAGTTCTTTAAGCCGCGTCATCATTGAAAGATCCATGCCGCCATATTTGGACTTCCACTTGTAGAATGTAGCAGAGCTCATACCATGTTCGCGGCACAAGTTCGGTATGGGTGTTCCTGCTTCAGCTTGCTTCAAGATACTCATGATCAAGCTGTCTGAATACTTAGATGTTTTCATAGAAAATCTCCTTAAATCAAGGTTATTCGATTTTCTACTTTTAAACTCAATTATTTTTAGGGAGGATTACCGTTTGCTTGGTTATAAAAAAGTGGAGAGATTAAAAAGCTGCAAGGGCGATCTATGATCGTGCATTTACCCTTGCGGTCTTTTTTGAACGAACTATAACCAGAAAAAGCAAAGCCCTTAGCACACTAAAATATTAGGTACGTCAAGCGGTATCTTGGATAGTAAAATCGAACGGAAAAAAAGCACTTGATATACTTATCAAGTGCTTTCCTAGCCTTTATGTTCGTAAATAAACCACTTGTAACTTGTAACTTTTTTCATGTTACAAGTTACCACTCGTGGTAGTTACCACAAAGCCACATGTTAACATTAAATAATGTTAAGCATTTCATGGAAAAGCTTTTCTATAATCTTTAAGGCTTCTTGTGTACTTCTTGCTAGTCTAGGGACCTCTTTAGCTCCTTGGAAGCTGTCAGTAGTATACCTAATAATTTATCTACATTCCCTTTAGTAACGTGTAACTTTCCAAATTTACAAAAGCGACTCATAGAATTATTTCCTCCCGTTAAATAATAGATAACTATTAAAAATAGACAATACTTGCTCATAAGTAACGGTACTTAAATTGTTTACTTTGGCGTGTTTCATTGCTTGATGAAACTGATTTTTAGTAAACAGTTGACGATATTCTCGATTGACCCATTTTGAAACAAAGTACGTATATAGCTTCCAATATTTATCTGGAACATCTGTGGTATGGCGGGTAAGTTTTATTAAGACACTGTTTACTCTTGGTTTAGGATGAAAGCATTCCGCTGGCAGCTTAAGCAATTGCTGAATCGAGACTTGAGTGTGCAAGAGCAACCCTAGTGTTCGGTGAATATCCAAGGTACGCTTGTAGAATCCTTCTTCAACAATCAGATAGATGTCAGACGCATGGCTTTCAAAAACCACTTTTTTAATAATTTGTGTGCTTAAATGGTAAGGAATATTCCCAACAATTTTATACCTCTGTTTGTTAGGGAATTGAAACTGTAGAATATCTTGGTGAATTAAAGTGACACGAGTATTCAGTTTTAATTTTTCTGACGATAAGTTGAATAGATGACTGTCTAATTCAATAGACGTTACCTGTTTACTTATTTTAGCCAGTTTCGTCGTTAAATGCCCTTTACCTGTTCCAATTTCGTAAACGGTATCGGTTTCTTTTAAATTCAATTGTTTTATTATTTGGTTGAGTACTTTTTCACTCGTTAAAAAGTTTTGAGAATATTTTATATTAAAATAAGCCTTATATCCAAGCATAAAACAAGGTTGTCTAGACTTCTTTTAACAGTAAAGTTATCATAAAACTGAATTTTATTTTTTAGGTAAGTTTATGCATTCTATCCGCATTCGTTAAGACACAACTATTTGCATAGTGACACTATTTTATAATGGTGGGCTTTTGTTGTGTCTTTAAGAATATATGCGGATATATAAAGTAAAAGTATGCTTAATTTATAAGTATGCTTTTAGTGCATAGTTTCCAGTTATAACTTAATTGACTAGCTATTTGTCCACCCTGTGGATGAATAGCTTTTTTTTTGGGAGGACACTGTGATGCTAGCTTTTGTTTTCACCTAAATCCTGTTTGCTGCATAAAAAATTTCAAGAGCTAAACAGGAGTAAATAAAAATGAGTTTAATTATTAAAGCGAGAAACATACGCTTGGATTATGCTGGGCGTGATGTTTTGGATATTGATGAATTGGAAATTCACTCTTATGACCGTATTGGTCTTGTGGGTGATAACGGAGCAGGAAAGAGTAGTTTACTCAAAGTACTTAATGGCGAAATTGTTTTAGCCGAAGCGACATTACAGCGTTTTGGTGATTTTGCACATATCAGCCAACTGGGCGGAATCGAAATAGAAACGGTCGAAGACCGGGCAATGTTATCTCGCCTTGGTGTTTCCAATGTACAAAACGACACAATGAGTGGCGGAGAGGAAACTCGTGCAAAAATTGCTGCCGCATTTTCCCAACAAGTACATGGCATTCTAGCGGATGAACCAACCAGCCACCTTGATCTCAATGGAATAGATCTACTTATTGGTCAACTTAAAGCATTTGATGGAGCATTACTTGTTATCAGTCATGACCGATATTTTCTTGATATGGTTGTAGACAAGATATGGGAGTTAAAAGACGGTAAAATTACGGAATATTGGGGTGGTTACTCGGATTACTTGCGTCAAAAAGAAGAAGAGCGACAACACCAAGCCGTAGAATATGAGCTGATGATGAAGGAACGGGAGCGATTAGAATCTGCTGTGCAAGAAAAACGCCAGCAAGCTAATCGATTAGACAATAAGAAAAAAGGAGAAAAATCCAAAAACTCTACCGAAAGTGCTGGACGACTTGGGCATGCAAAAATGACTGGCACCAAGCAAAGAAAACTGTATCAGGCAGCTAAGAGTATGGAAAAGCGTTTGGCTGCATTAGAAGATATTCAAGCACCAGAGCATTTGCGTTCTATTCGTTTTCGTCAAAGTTCAGCCCTAGAACTGCACAATAAGTTCCCGATTACGGCAGATGGTCTGAGCTTAAAATTTGGTAGCCGTACTATCTTTGATGACGCTAACTTTATAATACCGCTTGGCGCTAAAGTCGCTATAACTGGATCGAATGGAACAGGGAAAACGTCCTTGTTAAAAATGATATCAGAACGTGCTGATGGATTAACCATATCTCCAAAAGCTGAAATTGGCTACTTTACACAAACAGGATATAAATTTAACACGCATAAATCTGTGCTCTCCTTTATGCAGGAAGAGTGCGAGTACACAGTTGCGGAAATTCGTGCAGTATTGGCTTCAATGGGGATCGGAGCGAATGATATTCAAAAAAACTTATCCGACTTATCGGGAGGTGAAATCATCAAACTGCTTTTATCCAAAATGCTTTTAGGAAAATATAATATTTTGCTTATGGATGAACCAGGAAACTATCTTGACCTAAAAAGTATTGCCGCATTAGAAACAATGATGAAGTCCTATGCAGGAACTATTATCTTCGTATCTCATGACAAGCAATTGGTCGATAATATTGCTGACATTATCTACGAGATCAAAGACCACAAAATCATCAAGACTTTTGAGAGAGATTGTTAATGATAGCCAATCTAATCCGAACATTAATTATTGAACTCTTTAAAGGAAATTAAAAATGACAATTCAAGATATTCAATCACTTGCTGAAGCACACGGCTTGTTGCTTACGGACAAAATGAATTTCAATGAAATGGGCATTGATTTTAAGGTCGTTTTTGCTCTTGATACAAAGGGGCAACAATGGTTGCTGCGTATTCCTCGTCGTGATGGCATGAGGGAACAAATCAAGAAAGAAAAACGCATTTTAGAATTGGTAAAAAAACATCTTTCTGTAGAGGTTCCTGATTGGAGAATTTCATCTACAGAATTAGTGGCTTATCCCATACTTAAAGATAATCCTGTTTTAAATTTGGATGCTGAAACCTATGAAATAATTTGGAATATGGACAAAGATAGCCCGAAATACATAACATCTTTGGCAAAAACCTTATTTGAAATCCATAGTATTCCTGAAAAAGAAGTTCGGGAAAATGATTTGAAAATTATGAAACCTTCAGATTTAAGACCTGAAATAGCAAACAATTTGCAGTTAGTAAAATCTGAAATTGGTATAAGTGAGCAATTGGAAACCCGCTACAGAAAATGGTTGGATAATGATGTTCTATGGGCAGATTTCACCCAATTTATACATGGCGATTTATATGCTGGGCATGTACTAGCTTCAAAGGATGGAGCTGTTTCAGGCGTTATTGATTGGTCAACAGCCCATATAGATGACCCAGCGATTGATTTTGCTGGGCATGTAACTTTGTTTGGAGAAGAAAGCCTCAAAACTCTAATCATCGAGTATGAAAAACTAGGGGGTAAAGTTTGGAATAAACTATATGAACAGACTTTAGAAAGAGCAGCGGCCTCTCCTTTGATGTATGGTTTATTTGCCTTAGAAACTCAAAATGAAAGCCTTATCGTTGGAGCAAAAGCTCAGTTGGGAGTTATATAATTTAAAAATATGATTGCTGAGAACTGCCTTGTTTTGAAACTTGGTTGGCTTTAATTAGTTTTTAGTATTCTTTATAGAAAATGCCTCGATCAAGGGGCATTTCTAACAATCATTTAACATAAAATTTCTTATGTGAAGTAACCTGAATGCAGCGGTGCCCCATTGGGGGCGCGTTGAGATAAGCCTCTTTTAGATAACTTTAGCAACTCGATAGACAGTTGCAACTCCACAATTCACTGCTTTGGCAATTTCTTCCTTAGTCATATTGCCAACTACTAGCAATTCTTTTATTCGTTTATGTTTAGCCTCATTTGCCTTCTTGCCTGTTGGTTTGTAACCCGAACGTGCCAGGCCCTGCTTAATACGTTCTATACGTTTCTCATTGTCTAGGCGGGCCATTGTTGCCAGAAGATCAATCAACATATTGTTGATGAGTTCCAAGATTGAATGAGTAATGCTGTCACTGGTTTGAATCATTTGGTAGGTAGTAGGAAGATCTGCTACGACTAAACGAAGTCCCTTCTCCTGGATCCTGCGCTTCAGCTCTTGAAAATCTCGTTGGGTTAGGCGTGATAAGCGGTCAATACTTTCAACTAACAATGTGTCACCTTGATTTGCTTCTGACAGTAGCTTATTCAATTCAGGTCGGTCTAACTTCGTACCACTATAGTTTTCCACGTACACAATGGTTTCACCCAAATTCAAGTTTTGGTTTAGATCCTGAAGAATCTGCAAAGCCCTTTCTGCATCTTGATCTTTAGTTGAAGCTCGTAGATAAATACGTGTATTCATTTCTATCATTTAATCTTAATTCTATTAGATTAATGATAATACTATCATTTAATTATTGCATTAAGTCTAATGATAGATATTGTATGCGATTTGGCTCGCTATCATTCAGGTATACTCTTTTGATAAAAAAAGCATAACTAAAAGCCATGCCTTGGGAATTCGTATAACGTGTATTATGTTAATTTTAGAAAATCTGTTTTAGTTTGTACCTTTTCAAAATTATGTAAAAAGCAAATAAAACACTTATCCAGAACAAATAATCAAAAATAAAATATAAGAAGATAAATTGATCTATTCCTATAATAATATTTAAAGGATCTAGCGCTATACTCCCACCTGGAGATACTTCACCATCTACTAAAAACTGTAAGGGAAATCCTCCTCCAATGACTTTAACTTTTCCAAGCTTGTCTACAACTATACGATCCACTAATGTATATTTCTGATAAAACAAAGATAAATAAGTAAAAATAAAAGATAAGCAATTGAAGTATAAAAATTTTTTCATAATTTCCTCTCATATATCTACTAATTTTAACAATTTTTAATCAGAGCCTTTTGGAATAATTTGCTTTAATTTCTCTATTACTCTCTCAAAAAATTCCTTTAATATGAAAAGATTAGAATTTATTTTATTAAGTTTACTTGCAGCCTGCAGTCCAGTTACAGAAAAAATTGAATCAAATATAGTTGTTCCACGTATTCAATATACGGGGGGAGCAGATAATGCAAGTTATAGTGAGGCTAAGCTTATTAGGGAAGGTAAATGCCTATACCTAGAACATGCTGATGGCTCTAAAGTTCTGCCAATTTTTGCTACAAAAACTCTAGATTGGGATACGGAAACTAAGAGCCTAAAAGTAGATTCGGATACTTATTTTTTAGGTGATAAAGCAGCATATGGAGGCGGAGAATCCTATCCTCTAGAAAAAAATAATTATTCTTGGATAACTGAAGTAGATCATAGCTGTGATACCTCAAAAGTTATAGTTATTAATCGACTCATAAGACCAATTGAAGAACTACCAAAATGAAGAATAGCCTATTTTACTGTCTTACATTAGTTCTACTTATAGGATGCCAGCCATTTGAAAAGGATGGATATATTTTTATTAAAAATCAGACTGATTATCCAATTACAGACCTTAAAGTAACTTATATTAGTGCTCAAAAAACTTATAGCTTAGGTACTCTTTATCCTTATTCAGAATATAAATACGCCATCAATTACGAGCGGCACAATGAGGATTCAATAATCTTTTCATATTTAGATAAAAATCATAAAAAGATTAATCAAGAAGTAGCTACGTATGCAGCCAAATATGATAGGAAAAGTTATGAAATAGTTATTCAATAGAATATAAATTACAATTACTAATTGAACGAAAAAACTTCAATTTGAAATTTCAAAAACTTGATTTTCCCACTAAACAACTATCCATTTAACATAGTGGTTGTTATACGAACTATCTTTGTAATGCATATTGCATTACAATATTCTCATGCATTCAATAAATGGGAAAATGATGGCTACTGTTAATTTCAGGGTCGATGAAGCCCTTAAAGAAAAGTCTTATTCCATCCTAAAAGAACAAGGAATTGCACCTACTGAGTTCTTTACTAATATTCTTGAATATATTGCTACGACTGGAAAGCTTCCAGTACAAAAAGCTTTACTCTCAGAGGAAGATGCTGATTTATTAGCTCTTGTTCGCAAACGTGTTAATGATCCTAAAGAGATGTTCGAGGAAGTCACATTAGATGACTTATAAGCTTTTACGTCATAAGGACTTCACTGCAGAATGGGAAAAGCTTCCTAGTGCTATACGAGATCAATTCAAGAAAAAATTAGCTAAGGTAATAGAGCAACCACATATTCCAAAGAATATGCTTAAAGGTGATCTTGCAGGCTGCTATAAAATAAAATTATTAAAAGCTGGTGTCCGACTTGTTTACCAGGTCAAAGATGATCAGGTAGTTATTTTGCTAATTACCGTTGGAAAACGAGCTGATAGCATTGTTTATGATGAAGCAAAAAAGCGGATAAAAGACTAAAAATGGGAGCTGCATGCCCCCATTTTTGGCTTCGTATAACGTGTATTATGTTAATTTTAGAAATAATTAAAAGTTTAGGAATACTAGTAGAATGCAGCTTATAGAAATAGAACCTTATTTTTGGGAACTATATGAGGATAGCGAAAATATATATCTCAATGTTCTTATAAATATGAGTGCAATTTCTTGGGAGAAAACTATCTGCTTAGATGAACAAACGATTCAGCAGTATCAGACTCAAGGAAAAGGTTTTATTGATGGCTTAGCTAAAAGGATTGAAAGTAGCCAATTTAGAAAAGATTATGAAAGATTTTACTCATATACAGATGCCTCCAAAGAACAGAAAAAAGAAATGCTTCAAGCATTTAATGAATATAAGGCTAAGCAAAATTAAATCCATTTAACATAATGGCTGTTATACGAGATGAATATGTAACTCCAAAATAGAAATGTCCGGTTTCTCCAAAGTAAAAATGTCCGCTTTTAGAATATGCGCTGTTGCAATTTTCTTAGCGGACGGTTTGATATGTTGGTGTCTATGTCGGATAAAGAACTTAA
>NZ_VPBV01000041.1:0-15831 GCF_013418545.1 Acinetobacter sp. YH12136 | reverse complement strand
GTGTCACAGATGCGAAAAAGCAATTGAGTGCATATTTTGAGTTTTATAATCTGAAACGACCTCATTCGAGTCTAGACAAAATGACACCAAATGAGTTTTACTATGATCAGCTACCCCAACAAAACAAAGTGGCTTAACTAGAGCGGAATATCACTTATAAATACGCTTTTAGTTGTTCAAACAAGTGGAACCACCTTTAACGTGAGCTATATACAGCAAAAGCCACCAACGTTAAAATCCCTCCTAACCTCCCTTTAAAAAGGGAGGAATGTTTCATTACAAAGCCTCTGCTTGTGCTAGCTTCCCCCTTTGAAAAAGGTGAGCCATATATGGCGCAAGGAGGGGGATTAAAAAAATCTAAAAAGATGAGCTATGTATGTCACAAGAAAGCTAATTAAAAATAAACCACTTTTTAAAACAAAGAATAAAAAACCATGCAACCCTATAACAAAAATTTAAAATATAACGCACGACAGTTAAGAAACAATATGACCGAAGCAGAACAAAAACTCTGGTTACGACTGCGTCAAAAACAAATCTTGGGCTTACAGTTTTATCGGCAAAAGCCTATTCTGAATTTTATTGTAGATTTTTACTGTCCTGCGGCAAGTTTAATTATTGAATGCGATGGCAGCCAACATTTGAACGAAAAAGGCTTAAAGTATGATTTATTACGTGATCAGGCTTTAACTCAGTTAAATTTAACGGTGTTAAGATTTAACAATTTACAAATTTTGCATGAACTCGATGCAGTCGTCCAAACGATTGAAAATGTGATTTTAAGTCAACACGCTGATAATCCCTCCTAGCCTCCCTTTAAAAAGGGTGGGAGCATTTATTACAAAGCCCTTACTAGTGCTAGCCTCCACCGTTTACAGAATAATTTTCTGTTGAAATTTACAACAATACTCAACAATTCAAATTGCAAAACTCCACTCAAAAACCTATCTTGGTTACAGTTTATAAACGCTGAGAATATATAAGCATGTTTCCACCCAAAGCGCTGTTGGCGACACTGGCATTAAGCTCATCCTTAACCTTTGCCCAAGGCATTGTCTTAAATGACCAAAACTTACGTACCGATTTAAACTGGCTAAATCAGCAAGGTGTTATTCAAATCAGTACTTCAACTTGGCCTATGAGTGGTGATGAAATTCAACGTGCACTTTCTCAAGCCAATGTCAGCAACAACAATCATCAAAAAGTCATCGATGCAGTTGTGGCACATTTAAATGCTAATAACCAACTGCTCAAAGCCTCGCTTTTTGCAGAAACAGATCAAAAGAATATTCCACAGGCCTTTGGCGACCAACAAAAAGCACAATATCAAGCAGGTTTGGAACTCAATGCAGGCAATCAAAACTGGGATGCTAAAATTAGGGTCAATGCAGAAAAAGATCCACAAATTGACAACGATCAAGATGTCAATGTTGAAGGTTCGTATATTGCAGCCAAACTTTGGAATCAATGGCTCATTGCAGGGCAAATTCCAACATATTGGGGTCCTGCACATGATGGCAGTTTAATTCGTGGCGATGCTAGCCGCCCAGTTTACGGCGTAACTATGCAACGTGCTGAACAACAAGCTTTCAGCAACAAATGGTTATCATGGATTGGTCCATGGCAATATCAAGCCTTTGCAGGTCAGTTGCAGGATTATGATGCTGTACCCGATGCCAAATTAATTGGTTTACGTGTCACTGCACAACCGCTGCCTTATTTGGAATTGGGTGCTTCACGTGCCTTTCAATGGGGGGGTGAAGGTCGACCTGAAAGCTTGAACTCACTTTGGGATGCTTTTGTTGGCAATAAAGACAATGGTGGTACTGGCGAACCTGACCCCTCTAACCAAATTGCAGGCTTTGATGCGCGTTTGAACCTACAACCATTGCTAGAAGTGCCAATGGGCGTCTATGCACAATATGCAGGTGAAGATGAAGCAGGCGGCTTACCCGCTAAAAAAATGTATTTGGCTGGGGTAGACTATTCATCAAGCTATCAGAATATGCCATTCCAACTCTATACTGAATGGGCTGACACCCGTACCAACGGTACAGCACAAGGTATCACTTATAATCACAGCACCTATACTGACGGTTTCTACCAACATGGCTATCCTTTAGCGCATGCTATTGGCGGTGATGGACAAATGATTTCAGTCGGTGGTGATATTCGTTTTGATCGTATGAATCGCGTGAATGCACGTATGCTGTTTGCCAAATTAAATGAATCAAACCGCACAACTAACCAAGCTTTCCCAGAAAAAGATCAGTTAAAAGCTTTGGATTTGACTTGGACACACTATTTACGCCCAGATATTCCACTTAAACTGAATGGCTGGATCAGCGATTCAGATGTCCATGGCAATGATGGCGGTGCATCGATTGGCATTGAATTTCCTTTAGAAAAAGGGCTGTTTTCTTATTAAGTCTATAAGCTAGACCGAAAATACATCATGGATGAGATCGACACCGATTTCATCCATTTTATTTTGCATCATGCTCTAAAGCCCACACAGGCTAAACTTAACGTAAAATTTCAGGCAATCCCTTATAATTACGGTTTTTACCCAATTCAATTTTCATCTTTTGCAGCATTTGATACGGTTGTTGCTGCACAAACATATTCACAAAGCTTAAAGGAATGGCACCTTCAGGGTTGGCATAGCCATAGGTACTGACCTTTACTTTCTGATTGCCCAATTTCTGAAAAGTCCAATCGCCCTCATACTGCCGAATACGCACATAGTCAGGATTTAGCGGATAGCCGCCTTCAATGGCTGTGTTTTGAATGCTGATAATCCCCTGTGCATCTTTGCTCATTTTGCCTTTAACCACTAAATCTCGGTCTTTCAAGGGAAATGGAAAGTCCAGCACCATGTACAGTAAGAACTCACCTTTCTGATCATCTCGTGACAAGACTTTCACGCTGCCCACATAAGGCACCCATTTCACGGCATGATCAACATCTAAAATTAGAGCAGCTGCTTTTTCTAAAGGCACATTAAAGGTGGTTTCTGCCTTATACAAAAACACAGGGCTAGACTGCTGTTGAAAGGTCCAGACTTTAATATTGTTTTTATGTATGCTCAGTTTGGCATGTTCAAGGCTTTGCGCATGCGTGATACAGCTACAGGCGATCATGCCAAGAATTGGCAGAATTTTTTTCATTATCTTGTGCATCTTATTTTAGTTTTATGTGGGGTCTGATGCGTCATCATCCATGACATCAGACCCTAGTTTTAACTGCAGATCACGATTTGTTCAAGCAGTTTTTATTATTTTATCATCAGTGGCGATTTAAACCTGAATATCGTTAAATCCAAGGACATCTTTCATATCGTATTTACGCGCTTCGCGTCCCACTACCCACGCTGCAGCACGCACGGCACCTGCAGCAAAGTTCATGCGGTTGGTGGCTTTGTGAGTAATTTCCACACGCTCGCCATCGGCAATAAACATCGCGGTATGTTCACCCACAATGTCGCCACCACGAATGGTTTGGAAACCAATGCTCTTCCGTTCACGTGGCCCTGTATGTCCTTCACGGCAATAAACGGCATCTTGTTTTAAATCACGACCTAAGGTTGCTGCAATGGCTTCACCCATCATTAATGCCGTGCCTGATGGTGCATCGACTTTATGACGATGATGCGCTTCAATCACTTCAATATCTACGCTATCGCCAAAGACTTTGGCTGCTAATTCCAGCAGTTTAATAGATACGTTTACCCCAACTGAATAGTTGGCGGCATACACCACTGGGGTCTGTTGAGCCGATTCTTCTAAGAGTGCTTTTTGTTCATCATTCATGCCTGTGGTGCCAATCACAATCGCCACGCCTGCTTCACGACAAAGCTTTAAGTGCTGTGCAGTAGCAACTGGTGCGGTAAAGTCGATCACGACATCGCAGTCAGCTAATACTTGTTCTAGGCTGCCCACGACTTTCACACCGAGTGTACCCACACCTGCCAACTCTCCTGCATCTGCACCCAATAAACTGCTTTCTGGACGCTCTACTGCGGCAGCCAATTGGTAGCCTGCTTCTTGAACAGCTTGAATTAAGATGCGTCCCATGCGGCCGCCTGCGCCTAATACACCAATGCGTGGAGTTGCTGACATAGCATATTCCTAAAATAGATTCTAAATTGTGCTTACTATAGCAAAACTCGCTGCCTAGACTAAGTTTGTCTGCCAAGTTTCTGGGTTTATTTTTATCGGAAAGCGACTTTGACTGGGCTGCTGATGGTCACTTTACATACCTCAGGTAAACTTTTAACGAAGCGATGCTAAAAATTTATCTGAAAATACTCATTTTTTATTTTATTTCACAAATTTGCAAACTTGTATGCGCAGACTAGCCTGCACGAATGATAACAACTGCAAAAATTAAAGGGGATTTACATGCATTCGAAGAAAATTGTATTGGCATTATTGTTAGGCATGAGCACAGCATCCGTATTTGCAGAGCCTGCACTTCAAGAAGGGGATACGCTAGAAAGCCTGTCTAAAGTCCGTATTAGCGTGACACTACAAGAACCTCTTGCTGTTGAAGTCGATGCACCTGAACTAGAAGAAACAGCACCAACGGAAAATGTGGTTGTTGCAACCGTTCAACCACAAACTACCGTTGAAACAGCAACGACTGAAATGGTGGATGTTTTAGAGATTGATGTACCTGAAGTCGAATAAGAGTACAGCAGATACAACAAAGGCGATCTTCAAGATCGCCTTTATTTTTGAGTTTAGATGAGGTCGTGCTTTGACATACCTAACCTAGGTTTCCTTAATCAAACAAACGATCAAAGAAAGACTTTTTCTTTGGTGATGACTGACTGCCCTCACCTTCCATCGTCGTCTGCAACTCTTTTAACAATTCACGCTGACGTGCCGTTAAATTCACAGGTGTTTCCACCACAATACGGCAGAGTAAATCGCCCTGCATACTGGTACGCACAGGTTTTACCCCTTTACCACGCAAACGGAACAATTTACCCGTTTGTGTTCCCTCAGGTACTTTCAGGCTCACGCGACCATCTAGAGTAGGAATTTCAATTTCCTTACCTAAAGCAGCATCGGCAATGCTAACAGGCACATCCATATACAGATCAGCACCATCACGCTGGAAGATTTCGTGCTCACGCACCACCACTTCTACATATAGGTCGCCCGATTGACCATCACGAATGGCTTCACCTTTACCTGTTAAGCGTACGCGGTCGCCATTGTCCACGCCAGCAGGAATGGTCACCTCAAGGGTTTGCTGACGATCTGACACACCCGAACCATGACATTTTTTACATGGATTCTTGATGATTTTGCCCTGACCACGACAGGTACTACAAGTTTGCTGTACCGAGAAGAACCCTTGTTGCATGCGTACTTGACCCGCACCATGACAGGTTGGACAAGTTTCAACATCATTTGGATTTTCTGAGCCTTTACCATCACAAGCTTCACATGGCGCAGGTGCTGTAAAGGTGATGGTTTTCTTAACGCCTTTGACTGCTTCTTCAAGCGTCAATTCCATCACATAGCGTAAGTCTGAACCACGGCGTTGACGTTGCTGGCCACGCCCCCCCCCACCAAAGGCTCCACCGAAAATATCCCCAAACTGGCTGAAAATATCTTCCGCACTGAAACCACCGAAGCCGCCAGCACCACCGCCCATACCACCTTCAAAGGCTTGATGGCCCATACGGTCGTACATGCTGCGTTTTTCGCTGTCTGACAGAACTTCATACGCTTCTGAAGCTTCTTTAAACTTCTCTTCAGCTTCAGGATTGTCCGGGTTACGGTCTGGATGATATTTCATCGCCAACTTACGGTAGGCTTTTTTAATTTCATCATCACTAGCGGTTTTAGAGACGCCCAAAACCTCATAATAATCACGTTTAGCCATGTCTGGCGATGCTCCTCACGGAATTCTATTTAAAACTTAACTGAAGTCTGAAATTGGGGTCAAACTGAGTTTTACAAGGAAAAGCTGTTAAAAATTTTAGCTGAAGTGCTTTAGATGAAGTTCAAGCCATTAGAACACAGCTTTATTTTTCAAAAATTTGGATAGCCCTTTAATCCAAGCATTGATTAAAAATAAGAAGGCAATCACGGCAAAGACCACACCTGCTACGGTGCAGGCTTTGACCCATAAAAAGGCATCCCAAGGAAAGAAGGCCAATGGAATAAACCACAATGCAGCAAACAATGCCAACACACTGTAAATCACCACATTACGCATGATCCATAAAGCCTGTGCCTGTAACCAGACTTCAGTGCTATCGACCACAATCACTTTTCGTGCATACCAATACGCCAATGCACCACTCACCACAGTAAATAAAGCAAAAAACATAAACACGTAAGAGATCGCAACCGAACGGCGCAACTTTAACAAGTTATCTTGCTTCATAATGTGATTTAACCCCATCTGTGCCATGCTTTATTTTTTAATCTGGCGCATGCTGTGACGTATGCAAAGGCTGAAAAATATAAGGTGCTACTATATTGAAATTTTCCAAGTTTCGCACCCGTTATTATGTCACTTTTACAGATTATGTGGATTTTTTTTCACTTTAAACCACTGTGCATATAATGCAGGTAAAAAGAACAGGGTTAATAGGGTCGCGACAATTAATCCACCCATAATTGACACGGCCATCGGGCCAAAGAAAATACTGCGAGAAAGTGGAATCATGGCCAATACTGCCGCCAAAGCGGTCAGTACAATTGGACGACAACGGCGCACCGTAGCGTTAATAATCGCGTCCCACTGCGATTCCCCAGCCCGAATATACTGCTCAATCTGATCAATTAAAATCAAAGAATTGCGCATGATCATGCCCGATAAGGCAATGGTGCCGAGCATCGCCACAAAACCAAAGGGTTTGTTAAACAGCAACAGAAACAATACCACGCCAATAATGCCGAGCGGTGCAGTCAAAAATACGATGAATGCACGAGACATGCTACGCAGCTGAATCATTAACAAGGTCATCACCACTGCAAGGAAAAATGGCATGCCTGCATTGACTGACTTTTGCCCACGTGCCGACTCTTCAACTGTACCGCCCACTTCAATTAAATAGCCATTTGGCAATTTTTCACGCAAGGCTGCCATCGGTTCAGACAGTTCTGCCACCACCGTTGCAGGTTGCAAATTGCTACGAATATCACCACGTACGGTAATGGTCGGCAAGCGGTTACGATGCCAAATTAAGCCTTCTTCAAAACGGTATTCAATTTGTGCAATTTGCGCCAACGGCACCGATGTTCCACGTGAAGTCGGTATAGCCAAACTGCTTAAAGATGCGACATCTAGGCGCTCGGTTTGATCACCACGTAAACGGATTTCAATCAGTTCACGTTTTTCACGATACTGGTTGATTGCGGCGCCACTGATAGAGCTATTAAGGAAGTTAGCTAAATCCAGACTCGACACCCCCATTTGACGGGCACGGTCTTGATCAATCTGCAATTGAATGACTTTGCTCGGCTCACCCCAATCTAAATGCACATTGGTACTGTTTGGATTGGCACTGATGGTGGCTGCGACTTGCTGTGCCCATTGTCGCACTTGTGCCAAGTCTTCTCCTGACACGCGGAATTGCAATGGATAACCCACTGGTGGGCCATTTTCCAATAATGACACGCGAGTACGCACCTCTGGCAATAACAAGCGAATTTGTTCAGATAAATTACGGCGAATTTCATTGCGGTCTTCTAAAGACGATGCCAATACCACAAATTGGGCAAAACTGGCCTGCGGTAATTGCTGATCTAAAGGCAAATAGAAACGCGGTGAACCTGTGCCGACATAGGCTACATAATTGTCGATACCTTGTTGTTGTACTAAAAATTTTTCAACTTTTTTAACGGCTGCTTCTGTGGCTGTTAAGGATGCACCCTCTTCAAGTTTTAAATCGACTAAAATTTCTGCCCGATTGGAAGGCGGAAAGAATTGCTGCGGTACCAATTTAAACATGGCAATGGATAGGACAAAAATGGCCACGGTCGCTGCAATGACGGTTTTACGATAGCGCACACAGGTATTGACCCAACCTCGAAACACTTGATAAAAGCGGGTTTGATATGGGTCGTGTAATTCACCTGCGTGCTGTAGCACAGGCTGCGGTTCAGCTTGTTTGCGTACACGCGCCCAAAGACGTTGATACCACGGCGCTCGCTGTGCATGACGCTGAAAATCTGGCAATAATTTATCGCCCAGATACGGCACGAATAGCACGGCAGCAAACCAGGACACCACCAAAGCAATGGTCACCACTTGGAAAATTGAACGGGTATATTCCCCTGTACTTGAGGCTGCTGTGGCAATGGGTAAAAAACCTGCTGCGGTAATCAATGTCCCTGTCAGCATAGGGAAAGCAGTTGTTCGCCACGCATGGCCTGCAGCTTGCAAACGGCTATAGCCTTGCTCCATCTTAATTGCCATCATTTCAATGGCGATAATGGCGTCATCCACCAATAATCCGAGCGCTAGAATAAGCGCACCGAGTGAAATTTTGTGCAGCCCGACATCAAACAAATGCATACCTGCAAAAGTCATCGCCAAAACCAGTGGAATAGAAAATGCCACCACCAAGCCAGTACGAAAACCCAATGAAAAGAAGCTGACCAAAAGCACGATAATCACCGCCTCAGCCAAGACTTTCATAAATTCATTGACGCTGTGTTTTACCGCAACAGGCTGATCAGAAACTTTTTGCAGTTGCATGCCCAAAGGCAAGGTCTTTTGCAAACGGGCAAATTCTGTTTCCAGATTTTCACCCAAAGCCAGAATATCACCGCCTTTACGCATCGACACCGCAATGCCAATGCCGTTTTCGCCCATAAAGCGCATACGTGGTTGGGCAGGTTCGCTAAACCCGCGATAGACTTCGGCAACATCGCCCAGTTGAATGGTGGTGCCATTTACCAACAGCGGCATTTGTTTTAGCTCATCAACACTGTGCAACGCACCGCTGACACGTACCTGAATACGGTCTGAATGGGTTTCAAAAAAACCTGCGCTTGCCATGCTGTTTTGTTGTTGTAAGGCTTGCTGAATCGCGGTAACAGGAATACCGAGTTGCGCGGCTTTGGTGTTAGATAACTCAATCCATATTTTTTGATCTTGTAAACCCACCAAATTAACTTTGGCTACATCTTTGACCCGCTGTAATTGTAGCTGCAAACGGTCGGCATATTCTTTGAGGGTGGCGTAGTCATAGTCTGCGCCTGTCAGCACATAAATATTGCCAAAAGTGTCGCCAAACTCATCATTAAAAAATGGGCCTTGTACCCCTTGTGGCAGTTCATGGCGAATGTCATTGACCTTTTTACGCACCTTGTACCAAACATCTGGAATTTGGCTGGAGCGCATAGAATCTTTGGCAATAAAAGTCACCATGGACTCGCCCGGACGCGAATAGGCCATGATGCGTTCATAATCGCCCGTGCTCATCAATTCTTTTTCAATACGGTCAGTGACTTGTAACGAGACCTCTTTGGCGCTCGCTCCCGGCCAATAGGTTTGAATCACCATCACTTTAAAAGTAAACGGTGGATCTTCACTTTGTGCCAGTTTAGAGTAGGAAAAAATACCAACAATGCCCAACAACAGCATCAAATAGACCACTAAACCCTTATTTTTTAACGCCCATTCGGATAAGTTAAAATTCATATTTTAACGCTCCGTCTGTGTAGCAGCAGGAGCTGCCTGAGCGGTTGGATTGACCGCCTGTACAGCTTGATTGTCACGGTTAATTGGGCGGATTTTTTGACGATCACGCAGTAAATGTACGCCTCCCATCACCACATAATCTTGCGGCTGTAAGCCACTCAGTACAGGTACGCTGTCACGTCCATAAGCGCCCAATGTAACAGGAACTTGGCGCACAGTTGAGTCGGGCTGTAAGACCAAAACAAAGGCTTGTTGCCCTGTTGCCGACACACTAGATAAAGGCACATATAAGCCCTGATTGGCTTGGCGGGTCAAAAATACTCGCGCACTTTGCCCCAATTGAATCTGTGCATTGCCTTCGCGTAAAGCCACTTTGACTTTAAAAGTACGCGACTGATCTGCCGCAGGGGAAATTTCTCGAACCGTACCTGCAAAACGGGTATCGGGTTGTGACCATAAACTTACCGTTGCCTCTTGCCCGACTCGAATTTCACCCACCGCTTGTTCAGGCACGCCAATCACGACTTCACGCTCCCCATCAATCGCCAATTGATAAGCGACCTGCCCTGCCGCTAAAACCTGCCCAACTTCAATATTGCGTTCAGTAATCACACCATTTTTTGTGGCACGTAACTGGTTATAGTCGGTTTGATTACTGCTAACCGCATAATTGGACTGCGCCTGTTTCAACTGCGCCATGGCATGTTGATACTGGTTTTTGACTGCATCATATTGCGAGCGGCTGACTGCATTCATGGGTAATAATTGCTGAAAACGCTGTAACTCATCGCTAGCAACTTTTGCAGCAGATTGCGCACTTTCCAGTTGCGCACGCGCGGCATTGAGCTGCAATGCGGCATCTTGCACATCCAGTTTTGCTAAGACTTGCCCAACTTTGACCTGATCTCCCACATCGGCAAAACGCTGTGTAACTTGCCCTGCAACCCGAAATGCCAAAGCCGTTTGCTGACGTGCTTGCACCTCGCCTGCATAGCTTTTTTGCTCAAGATGTAAACTGCTGGGCTGGGTCACCATCACCAAAGGGACTTCCTGTTCAACCTCGGTTTTTTGCTTACTGCATCCAATTAGGGTGATACAGCACAGCAGCATCAGGCTGGCAATGAGATTCTGAGTCGTGTTCATCAGGTTTGCTCTTATTTAAACGTTTTTTTTAGGGCAGAATACGGTAGGGTTTGCTGACACTTCGTCTATGTTTGCGACAGCGCATATTTTTAGCTGATATAAGGCATGAGGCAGGAAACTTAGTCATTCTAAGTAACTGACTCATAACGTAATAGCAGTAAAAAATATGCTTGTTCCAAAGGACTGTGGCTAAAACTTTCTCAGATTGCGTTATGAAACTTGGTAATAGTCTCGCTATTCCCTGCGTTTCATGCCTGATCTGCTCAGTTTTAGCCTACAGCGCAAGCCATTTATGAAGTGCGTGCAAACCCCTATATTAAATTGATTATTTTTTAATTAATATACCACTGGGTACATTAATTAAAACTGAAGCGTCATTTTCCAGTTGTACTGATGCAAATTAGGATGAGCGTGTGCAGATTCATGTCGGACGACCAAAAGATTTAGAAAAACGCCAACGCATTTTAATGTCGGCAAAACACTTGTTTTTAAAGTTGGGCTTTCATGGTTCTAGTATGAATCAGATTGCACGTGAAGCAGGCGTGACCAAATTAACGGTGTATAACCACTTTCAAGACAAAGCCACGTTATTTTCCTGTGCCATTGAAGAAACCTGTGAAAGTCTGCTCAAAGCACAACCTTTGGACTTGACTGCACATAGCAATTTTAAGCAGGCCTTATACCAAGCCTGTAAACTGTCCTTGAACTTGGTCAATATGCCTGAAGCGATTAAATTAGAACATTTGCTGATGGAACTGGCCTCGGAGCAAAATCCGTTGGCATTGCAGTTTTACAATGCCTCACATGCCAAACTTCGCGCGATGTGGGAAAGCTTCTTTCGCCAAGCAGTAGAATTGCAGTTTATTCAGGCCGATGAACCAAAAACGCAAACTGAATTGATCGTTTCCTTACTGCATGGTTTACGTCACCATGAAGTTTTACTCGGTGTACGTGCCGTGCCCGATGCTGCACAATCTCAAAAGATTATTGAAGATGCGATTGGTATTTTTATGCTGCGTTATGGCTGAGCAAGCTAATTTTGCAGCCTCATCATGCGAAATCTAACTCTCACCTTACACATATACGAATGATCAACTGACTCATATCTCCGTCCTGTATTTCTCTCCTAAATACTGCCACTTGGCACTATAACTTCAGATGCGCAAAATCCATGCAACTTTTGTAGATAGCCCGCTTGGATTGTATCTAAATCGGGGTATAGTCTTAACAGAGTAGAAAAACACAGAACATGGAGAACAACGAATGATTCAACAAATTGATGCTCCTCTACGCGATGACGTACGCTTACTTGGCAACTTATTGGGTGAAACCCTCAAGTTACACGCAGGACAAGATTTGTTTAATCAGGTCGAACAAATTCGTGCTTTATCTAAAGGCGCGCGCGATGGACAAGCCGAAGCTGAAAAACAACTCGAACAACTGTTTTTAAGTCTGGAAGATGACGAAATCTTACCGCTCACCCGTGCCTTTACCCACTTTTTGAATTTTGCCAACATCGCTGAGCAATATCATGTGGTGCGGAGCCGTCGCCAAAGCGAATTTGATGAAAATGGCGTTTCTCCAAACCCGCTAGATCACTTATTTATCAAGTTTAAAGACAACCAAATTTCTGCAGAAACACTCTTTCAACAAGTCTGCGAGCTAAAAATTGAGTTGGTTTTAACTGCGCATCCGACTGAAGTCAGCCGTCGTACCCTCATTCAAAAATATGACGATATTAATGACTGCTTGTTTAAAATGGATCAGCAAAAACTGACACCACGTGAACGTCAGGCAGTTTTGGCAGATTTAAAACAGCTGATCAGCTCGGCTTGGCAAACCGATGAAATTCGCCAACATCGCCCAACCCCTGTCGATGAAGCCAAATGGGGCTTTACCACCATCGAACAAACCTTGTGGAATGCGGTGCCTAAATTCATGCGTGAGTTAGACAGCATTGTGCAGGAACATTGTGGGCAAAGCCTGCCGCTGAGTGTTGCGCCTGTGCGTTTCGCCTCTTGGATGGGCGGTGACCGCGATGGTAACCCGAATGTCACTCATAAAGTTACTCAAGAAGTGCTGTGGCTGTCACGCTGGAAAGCAGCAGAACTGTATTTACGTGATATTGAAAACCTGCGTTGGGAACTTTCCATTCAGCAATGCAGCCCAGAATTGGCAGATGCTTTGGGACATTTCCATGCCGAGCCGTACCGTGAATATTTACGCGACACCCGCGAACGCCTAAAAGCCACCCGCGACTGGTTAGCAGCGAAACTGCAAGGCAAAGATGCAGATGACAGTTTGGTCATCAAAAGCAAAGACGAACTGTTACAGCCTTTATTGCTGTGTTATCGCTCGCTGACGGCTTGCCAATTATCAGACATTGCGAACGGCAAATTGTTGGATTTAATTCATCGTGTGAATTGTTTCGGCATTGAATTACTAAAACTGGATATTCGCCAAGAATCGGGACGTCATCGTCAAGCCATTTCTGCCATTACCGAATATTTAGGTTTGGGCAATTTTGAAACTTGGACTGAACAAGCGCGTCAGAACTTCTTGCTTCAAGAGCTACAAAGTAAACGTCCGTTATTGCCAAAATTCATGCAGGAACCTGCACAAAGCCTGATTCAACATCCCGATGTGCAAGAAGTATTTGCCACCATGCGCACTTTGGCTGCACAGCCGCAGGAAAGTTTGGGGGCTTATATTATTTCCATGGCGGAATATCCAAGTGATGTGTTGGCGGTATTATTGTTGCAAAAAGAAGCAGGCATTCAGCATCCTTTACGTGTGGTGCCACTGTTTGAAACCCTGAAAGACTTGGATGGGGCTGCTCAGACCATGAATACCCTATTTAATATGCATTGGTACAAGCAGCATATTCAGGGCAAACATGAGGTGATGATTGGCTACTCAGACTCCGCCAAAGATGCAGGTTTCATGTCTGCCAACTGGGCACAGTACCGCGCGCAGGAAGAACTGACTGCGGTAGCGCAGCAACATGCTGTGCAGCTGACTTTATTCCATGGTCGTGGTGGTTCCATCAGCCGTGGCGGTGCGCCAACGCAACAAGCATTGTTCTCACAACCTCCAGGGTCTATTTCAGGTGCAATTCGCGTCACCGAACAAGGTGAAATGATTCGCTTTAAATTTGGGCTTGAAGGGGTTGCCTTACAAAATCTGGAAGTCTATACCGCTGCAACCTTAGAAGCGACGCTGATGCCACCACCTGTGCCGAAAGCAGAATGGCGCGAGCTGATGGATAACATGACCGAACTTTCGGTGCAGGTCTATCGTCAAACCGTGCGTGAAAATCCGCATTTTGTGAAATATTTACGCACTGTCACGCCAGAGCTGGAATTGCAAATGTTGCCACTCGGTTCACGTCCCGCGAAACGTAAAGTGAGCGGTGGAATTGAATCCTTACGTGCCATTCCATGGGTATTTGCATGGACACAAATCCGTTTGATGCTGCCTGCTTGGTTAGGGACAGGCGCAGCAATTAACCAAACGCTCGATCAGGGACAAAAAGCCACTTTGGATGAAATGCTCAGCGATTGGCCGTATTTCCAGACTTTGATTGATATGCTGGAAATGGTGTTGTCTAAAGCCGACAGCAATATTGCCCTGTACTACGAATCTAACCTGACCGATGACGAAGACTTAAAACAACTGGGTGAGCAACTCCGTCAACGTCTGCGTGATGCTGTGACGACTTTACTGACCCTTAAAGGTGAATCGCAATTGCTCAGCAGCAATGATGTGCTAGATCAATCGATGCGGGTGCGTAAACCTTATTTATTGCCACTGCATTTGCTACAGGCAGAATTGATGAAACGTCGTCGTTTGTATTTGGCAGAACAGCATGCCGAACATACCCCTGTCGATCATGCCCTCATGGTGAGTATTGCAGGGATTGCAGCAGGCTTACGCAATACAGGTTAAGACCTAACGAATAGCACAACAAGCAGAGTCATGCTCTGCTTGTGGCTCATTCACTCACTTAAACATGATTTGGGACGGATGACTACATATTAGGCTAAGTAGAAAAAATCATAAAAAAACATGATAACTGGCATTTTTTATGATTTCTGTCTCAACTTATTTGAATTATGCTTAGATTAGACAATAAATAAGAGTTTGGACTTGCCTATGCCAGAAAGCTCTACAATGACGACTTTATTAAAGCTAAAAATTTTTTATTTTTTCAAGGGTATAAAAATCTCCTCAGTTTAAATAACATCCAAAAATCACGTGTCGTCAGTGGCTTGGTTTTTTTCTTTCATTTACTCTTTTTAGTGGTACTTTGGCTCAGTCAAAGCCAACCCCTGTTTACCCCATACATGCTGCCATGGGTATTGGGTTGTTTAATATTGTATTTGCTGATTGCCTTGGTCTTTATATGTCATCAGCTATCGTATTCCTGAAAATCAGACCACACTCTATTATTTTCCAATTCTGTGTTTAGGCTTTTATAGCAGCTCACTCATGAGTATTGGCTATTTTCTGGGTCAAATGACGGTACTCACAGGCGTATTTACCATTGGCTCCATTTTTACAGGCTTATTGTTGTTTAAACGCAGCATTATCTTTTGGGGCACCATTCCCTGCTTGGTGGTATTTTACGGTGGTTCTTTGCTGACCTTGCGCAATATTATCCCCTATGCGCCCGTTTTTCAGCCCTATACGTTTACCAGTGCGGAATTCCAAAATTTCATGCTCATCAATAACTTGATTGGCAGCACCATCATTGGTGTTCTGTTGGCCATTTTATTTAATACTTTTTTGGGACGCTGGATGATTCGTGAAGAACATCAGCAACAACTAATTCTGCTTGATCCACTCACCCAAACTGTTCCTTAAAATGTATTCAAACATACTCAAGGACTAATTCGCACTCTGTTAATGTCTTGTTGCCAAGCGTGTAACTAGAGCCTGAGTCGGTCAGTTCCGACTTGTAGCGGTCAGTCCGTTCTTGCAATATACGCTTTACAGTTTTGTAAGGCG
>NZ_VPBV01000040.1:0-16040 GCF_013418545.1 Acinetobacter sp. YH12136 | reverse complement strand
CTTCCCGAACTCAGAAGTGAAACCTCTTCGCGCTGATGGTAGTGTGGGGTTACCCATGTGAGAGTAAGTCATCGCCAGCTCATTATTCTAAACACCCTCAACTAGCGTTGGGGGTGTTTTTTTATGGATAAAATAAAATGTTAAGAAGAATAAAAAACCCTTAAATATAATTTAAGGGTTTTAAACTTATATGAATATCAAATACTTAGAAATGTGCTTCTAAGCCTAAATATGGACCTTTAAACTCTAATTGAGTTTCTTGGTTGGAATCTTGATTCAGTTTAATGTCTAAGATGCGATAACCCGCTTTTAAACCGACATCCACCAGAATCGCATCAATAAAGTTATACTTAATTTCTGCTTGAGCATCACGCACTTCATTGTCACTATTTTTAGCGTAATTGGCTTCAGCTTTAGCACTTAATCCTGTAAATGGTAACTTTACTGCAGCTTCAGCATACAGCATTGGCAAAGTTTCACTGACTTCCTGAGTTTGGAACAGATTAGATTTTAAATCACCCTTAATGAGTTTAGCGCCAATCCCAACATCTGCTGCAACAATATTATCTAAAATTTCATAATATAAAATGAAATCTGAATAGTCTAAATCGAGCTGATGGGTTTTTACACCTGCAACACTTTGTTCACTTTCGGCCTGTAAATTGGTGTGTTTAATTTTTGCATTGGGCAAAAATGGCACAGGATGCTCGACTGAAACGCTAAAAGGTAGGGCATAATCATCATCAAGCTCAGGTGAGAGTTGCGTTTGAGTCCAGTCTGCACTGTATTTCCAGTAATCTAGGCTGGCTTTTACACCAATGATATCGGCATGCACCGCTGAACAACTAATTAAACTGCATGCTAAAGCAAAACGTTGTAATGTAAGCATATAAACTCTAGTATTTTGTCATCATCATTTGGGATGAATGGTGTGGTGTTGTATGTTCTCGTGACAAAAAATCATGTGAAATATTGTCCAACTTAGCGCATCATACATTTTCTAGAATCAAAATTCTTGTAAAAATATAGCTTAATTCGCGCCAAAAATAGAGGATTTCAGTATGCAAAATGTCCATCCACCTGTCGATTATCCGCTCTATCTTGCCAATAAAGCCGTAGAAACAGGGAAATGGTTAGCCGTTCAGCATAAATATTCTCAAAATTTATATGCGCGTGTCGCACTTGCCGATGCGAAAAGTATTGAAAAAGCCATTCGTGCAGCCGTAAAAGCAGAAGCCGAAATGGCAAAGTTACAGCCCTTTCAAAAACAAAAAATTCTGTTGCATTGTGTGCAGCGTTTTCAAAACATGCGTGAAGAATTGGTCGAAATTTTAATTGCCGAAGGTGGAAAACCACGTTTGGCTGCGATGGCAGAAGTCGAGCGTTTAATTAATACCTTCCAAATTGCGGCAGATGCGGTGTCACAACTAGATGAAGGGCGTATTTTGCCGTTGGCAGTGACGGCTGCTGCTGCGAATTATCAAGGGATGGTTAAGCATGTACCCATTGGTGCAGTATCTTTGATTAGTCCTTTTAATTTTCCGTTGAATTTAACTGCACATAAAATTGCACCCGCGATTGCCGCAGGTTGTCCTTTTGTATTAAAACCTGCCAGTGCCACGCCTATTTCAGCATTGAAAATTGCAGAAGTGTTGGCAGAAACAGATTTACCTAAAGGTGCGTTTTCGGTATTGCCTTGTGAGCGTGAGCAAGCCGATGTTTTAGTCACGGATGACCGCTTTAAACTGCTCAGTTTTACGGGTTCAGATGTGGTGGGTTGGGATATGAAAGCCCGCGCAGGACGCAAAAAAGTAACACTAGAGTTGGGCGGCAATGCAGCGGTGATGATTGAACCCGATACTGACCTGAATGATGCATTGATTCATCGCTTAATTGGTGGAGCGTATAATCATGCTGGGCAGGTGTGTATTAGTGTGCAACGTATTTTGGTGCATGCTGACGTATATGCCGAACTGAAAAAGAAACTTGTGAGCCAGCTCAAGAAAATTAAAGCGGCAGATCCTGATTTAGACAGCACTTTAGTCGGGCCAATGATTAAGGAAGCTGAAGCGCAGCGCTTGAAAAAGTGGATTGATAAAGCGGTGAAAAAAGGTGCAAAAATATTGGCAGGTGGCGAGCTGAAAGGTGTGATGTTTGAGCCGACTTTATTGGAACAGGTCGATCCAAACTTGGAGGTTTATAAAGATGAAGTTTTTGGCCCTGTTGCCATTTTGGAAAAATATTCATCTTTTGAACAAGGAATTACACGTATTAACCAAAGCCGTTTTGGTTTACAGGCGGGTATTTATACACAAAGCTTGGAAAAAATGCTGTATGCATGGGATCAGTTACAAGTTGGTGGGGTGATTATTAATGATATTCCATCGTTCCGTGTGGACAATATGCCTTATGGTGGAGTGAAAGATTCGGGTTTAGGGCGTGAAGGGATTCAATCTGCTATTCGGGATATGCAGGAAGAGCGTTTATTGGTAATTAAGCGTTAAGTATCTGATCTAATGATGCATCGTTATAAATAAAGAGAAAGGATGAGTTAACTCTGAATTTTGAGATGATTGATTACAGTGCTGTAGTTCGGTGAATAATAGGCTACAGCGCTGCTAAAATAGATGAAAATTAAAATAACTCAAATAGCATCAAAATTTCATTCCAAATAGTTATACGATTTATAACTAAAAAATCAAGTCAAAATGGAGTGGAATTTGAACGTTTGATTAAAAAAATGCATACAAAAAGCATCTTTCTAAGCAGAATTTACAGAAAAATTGTTCAAAAATGAGTATTGTTAAGCCATACAAAAGCGCAATATTGGGCAAAGACTTTAAGCAAGATTTTCCGAATATTTCGCTGTTTGACCTTTAGAATTTGATGCTCAAAAGGTGTGACTCTAAAGCAAACACCCAGATTTTCATTTTTTGCAGGATATTTTTTGCGTGCGCTAAAGTACCGTTATATAAAGTAAATTTAAGCTAATGAAAAAGCAAGTTATTTATATAAAAGGTCAGAATTAAAAAACAAGCAGCAAAAAATAGCCTGAAGTTTAGGTGTTCTATGACAGATTCTCGTGAGAGTTGGTCCGCGCGATCAGGCTTTATTATCGCAGCCATTGGTTCTGCGGTCGGGTTGGGCAATATTTGGCGTTTCCCTTATGTTGCCTATGAAAATGGCGGCGGCGCATTTTTAATCCCTTATTTAATTGCGATCTTTGCCGCAGGTTTGCCATTGCTGTTTTTGGACTATGCAGTCGGACATAAATACCGTAAAGCACCACCAACCGCTTATAAAAAGCTCATGAACAGTGAAGCATTGGGCTGGTGGCAGGTGATGGTGACTTTGCTGATTGGTATTTATTATGCCAGCGTATTGTCTTGGGCAGGCAGTTATATGTTCTATTCCATTGGTCAGCAATGGGGAACAGACACTGAAAAATTCTTTTTCACAAGCTACTTACAAAATGGTGAAGGTTTAGCCTTTGGTTTTGTACCAACCTTATTTATTGGCTTAGTCATCGTATGGACGGTGGTGATGTTCATTTTATATGGTGGGGTGAAAAAAGGGGTTGAGCTGTCAAATAAAATTTTTATACCACTTTTGCTGATTTTGTTCTCTATTCTCGTGGTTCAAGCGTTACGTTTACCGGGTGCAGTCGATGGCTTAAATGCTTTCTTTACGCCTAACTGGGAAGCGATGGCGAACTATAAAGTATGGTTAGCTGCCTTTGGTCATATCTTCTTCTCACTTTCAGTGGGTTTCGGGATTATGTTGACCTACTCATCTTACCTAAAACGTAAAACCAACTTGACTGGTTCAGGCTTGGTGGTTGCACTTGCAAACTCATCTTTTGAAATTTTAGCGGGTATTGGTATTTTTGCTGCGCTTGGTTTCATGGCGTACAGCGCAGGTTCATCGGTAGATGAAGTGGTTTCGGGCGGTATTGGTTTAGCTTTTATTGCATTCCCGAAAATCATTTCAAGCTTGGGTGCAGGTGGCGATTTATTTGGTTTCTTATTCTTCGCCTCATTGACGGTTGCAGGGGTGACCTCAATGGTGAGTATTCTGCAAGTGCCCATTGCTGCGTTCCAAGACAAGCTGGGTTGGTCGCGTAAGCGTGCAGTAACCATTATTGCGGGTGGTTCAGCTATTGTTTCAACCATTTTATTCTCTACCCACAGCGCGATTACTTTTGTCGACATCATTGACTACTTTGCCAACAACATTGGTATTGTTGGTGGTGGTTTATTGTCGATCATTTTGGTGACTTGGTTCCGTCGTCCATTGCTCAAAGAGTTACAGCAACACGTTAACCAATACTCAAGCATTAAATTGGGTTGGGGCTGGAATTTCCTGTTAACCATCGTGACGCCGCTTTCATTGCTCGTGGCTTTAGGTTTAACCCTTAAATCTATTTTTGCAGAAGGCTATGGTGGTTATCCATTACACATTTTACTCACCGTGGGTGGTGGTACCGTGGTGCTCTTTATTATTGGCGCGGTATTGCTTAGCCGCTTAAAAGATCACGACGCAGCGGAGAAATAAGATGAATACATCTGCATTGGTGATGTTGATTATTTCAACAGTGGTACTTTGGGGTGGTTTGGTTTTGGCGATGATTCACCTGATCAAAAACCCAGATGAACTTGAAGACTAAGCATTTTACTGAACGAGTGCAATGTTGTAAGGCATTGCACAGCCTGAGCAAAAACAAGCACTGCTTTGTTTGCTGCGCAAGGCGCAGCGAAGGACAAGCATATTTTTTGCTGCTATTGCGTTATGTGCCAGTCATTTAGAATGACTAAATTTCCTGTCCCATGCCTTATATCAGCTAAAAAATATGCGTCGTCGCAAACATAGACGAAGTGTCAACAGACCCTAAATTAACCCTTGATTGATTCAAGGGTTATTTTTTTGGAAAGGCTATTAAATGAGAAGAATCGTTAAAACAGAAATAGCTTAGGCGGTTTTTTCAATACGACAATAATAAAAACCATCCCCGCGTCCTTGTTGCGGCAATAATTGGCGCCCATACAGTTGTGGAATGCCCCAATCTGCCTCAATTTTGACTTCTTTGGCATTTTGATGTTCGGAAAAGAATTGCTGCATTTGCTGTTCATTTTCGGCTTTTAAAACCGAGCAGGTAATGTAAAGCAAGGTGCCACCAACTTTGAGCTGTTGCCACATCTGCTGCAAAATCTGTTGCTGTAATGCCACCGTTTGCTGAACATCGCTAGATTGGCGCAGCAAACGAATATCTGGATGACGACGCAAGACTCCAATTGCAGAACACGGTGCATCCAATACAATACAGTCCACTGCTTCACTGGCATTCCATGTGGTTGCATCGGCAGCCAAAATTTCTACTTGCGTTTCTTGATTCAGTTGCAGACGTTCTAGGTTTTCGCTGACACGTAATAGACGTTTGGCGTCCTGATCTAAGGCTATCAATTTTTTAGGCTGAAATTTTTCGAGCAGATGCGCTGTTTTACCACCAGGTGCTGCGCAGGCATCGACCACGACTTTGCCATCTAAATTTGGCAAGAGCGTTGCACACAGTTGGGCATGTTCATCCTGTACGGAAAATATGCCTTCATCAAAACCAGGCAAGTCTGGAATGTGCACATTTTGCAGCATCACAATACCAACTTCAGACACGGTGCAAGCTTCTGCTGCAATCTCTTGTTCCTGCAAAATTTCTAAATAGTCATCACGGCTGATTTGGCGTGTATTAACCCTTAAGGTCAGGGGTGCGGTTTGCTTTAAAGTTTGCGTCAGTTGTTCTAATTGTTCAGGCCAATCTTTTTTCAGGCGTTTATACAACCAACTTGGCAAACCATGTGCCTGTGCCAAAGCTGTTTGAAACTCCGATGTTTCACGTGAAACACGACGCAGAATTGCATTTACCACACCGCTGAGTGCTTGATAGCCCAATTGTTTGGCTGCAGTTACGGTTTCTGAAATTGCGGCATGACTGGCTACACGGGTGCAAAGCACTTGATATAAGCCGACATATAAACAGGTTTCAACGGTTTCATTGTTGAGTGGTTTCACCAACAGCGGCAAAGTAATGCTTTTTAGGGCATACCATTGACGCAAGGTGCCCAAAACCAGCTCATGAAACAAGGCGCGGTCACGTTCTGCGACTTTACTTAAATGTGCAGGTAAAACACTCGCCAATGATTGCCCTTGTTGTACAGCCAATAGCGTACGGATGACTTGGGCACGCAAGTTCAAATGTGAGTTGCCTGATTCAGAATGGCTCATGCGAGAACTTGTCCTGTTTGAAGTTTTTGAGTTTGAATGATTTGCACAGGATTCAGCGGTTTAGCGCCTGGCCATTGCAACGAGCTTAAGCATACCGCTTGTTGATCGCCACAGGCGACGTGTACGCCTTGTTTGTCCAGTTTTAAAATTGTGCCTGCAGCTTTGCCTTGTGCAGATTCATCCGATAATGCTGAACCCCAAACGCGCAAGTTTTGAGTGTCATCTAAAGGGATAAACGCCACCGGCCACGGGTTAAAGGCACGGATATTACGGTCAATTTCGGCTGCAGTTTGTGACCAGTTAATTTGCGCTTCGGCTTTCGTCAGTTTGTGTGCGTAGACCGTCAAGGCTTCATCTTGCACTTCACGCGCAGCCAAATAGTCTTGCAATTTTTGCTCTGAAGCCAATACTTCAACAATCGCTTCAGCACCTTGCTGTGCCAGTTTGTCATGTAAAGTGGCAGAGGTGTCTGTGGCAGTAATTGGGCATAGGGTTTTATACATCATATCGCCCGTATCTAAGCCTGCAGCCATTTTCATAATGGTAATGCCTGTTTCGGTATCACCTGTGGCAATAGCACGCTGAATCGGCGCTGCACCACGCCAACGTGGTAGTAAAGAACCGTGAATATTCAAGCAGCCATATTTTGGAGTATCTAAAACCACTTGCGGCAAAATTAAACCATAGGCAGCAACCACCATCACATCGGCATTCAATGCAGCCAATTCTTGTTGGGCCGCCAGACCTTCTTCAGTAGATGATTTAAAATGCAAAGGTTGATAGACAGGAAGATCGTGTTGTAGTGCCAATTGCTTCACCGCAGATGCTGTGAGTTTTTGTCCGCGTCCTGCTTTACGGTCAGGCTGGGTGTAAACCGCGACAATCTCATGTTCGGTGTTCAGGAGTGCTGCCAAAGCGCTTGCAGCAAATTCAGGCGTACCTGCAAAAACGATTTTCAATGGAAATCAACCCATAGTTTTAGATGACGCGGCAATTATAACAAATTGCGGCTCAAAGGTCGGAACGGGTTGTAACAAATCCACCTTGTCGCTGTGCTATAAATTATTATGATAAAAATTAGTAATGCAAAATTTAAAAATTATTCATGAAAGTTTTGTATTGCATTCAGTATGATCAACAAGGTGCTGTGGGTTCTCGTCACTTTTTATCCATCATAAAGTTGGTAAAGCAGCAGCCTTACTACCTCAAGCTGTAGTAAAATAGAAAGACTCTTAAACTATTTTGCAGTGATACAGATCTTGCAAACAGTATTATTTCGCCAGAATGAATTTCAGATTCATTTCAGCACAACCAAGTTGGAACTTTATAATGCCTGACTATCGTTCAAAAACATCGACACACGGAAGAAATATGGCGGGTGCACGCGGCTTATGGCGTGCAACGGGTATGAAAGACGAAGATTTCGGTAAGCCGATTATTGCGGTGGTCAACTCATTTACCCAATTTGTACCTGGCCATGTGCATTTAAAAGACCTCGGTCAAATGGTGGCAGAGCAAATTCAGGCGGCAGGTGGTGTTGCCAAAGAATTTAACACCATTGCTGTAGATGACGGGATTGCCATGGGTCATGACGGCATGTTGTATTCATTGCCATCGCGTGACTTGATTGCCGACTCGGTAGAATACATGGTCAGCGCACACTGCGCCGATGCAATGGTGTGTATATCCAACTGTGACAAAATCACACCAGGGATGCTGATGGCTGCTATGCGTCTGAACATTCCAGTGGTGTTTGTGTCTGGCGGCCCAATGGAAGCAGGTAAAGTCAAAATTCGTGGCAATGAACACGCGATTGACTTGATTGACGCGATGATTGTGGCGGCAGATGACAACTATACGGATGAAGAAGTTGCTGAATATGAGCGTTCTGCATGTCCAACTTGTGGTTCATGCTCAGGGATGTTCACTGCAAACTCAATGAACTGCTTAACAGAAGCTCTAGGTTTATCTTTACCGGGCAACGGTTCAATTGTAGCAACTCACGCCAACCGTAAAAAACTGTTTGATAAAGCAGGTCAGTTGATTGTGGAATTGGCGAAACGCCATTATGAACAAGACGATTACAGCGTATTGCCACGTTCAATTGCAACCAAAGCATCTTATGAAAATGCTATGACGTTGGACATTGCCATGGGCGGTTCAACCAACACCGTACTGCACTTGTTGGCGGCTGCCAATGAGGCAGGTGTGGATTTCACCATGGATGACATTGACCGTTTATCACGTAAAGTGCCTGTACTATGTAAAGTAGCGCCTGCAAAACAAGATGTTCACATGGAAGATGTACACCGTGCGGGTGGCATTATGTCTATTTTAGGCGAGCTGGATCGCGCAGGTTTATTGGACACTTCAGTAGGCACAGTTCACGAAGCGACTTTAAAAGATGCTTTGGATAAATGGGACATCATCCGTACCGAAAATGAAGACGTTTACCAGTTCTTCCGTTCTGCACCGGGCGGCGTACCCACCCAAACAGCATTCTCACAAGACCGTTACTATTCACGTTTAGATGGTGACCGTGACAATGGTGTGATTCGTAATGCAGAACACGCTTTCTCTAAAGATGGTGGTTTGGCGGTACTTTACGGCAATATTGCTTTAGATGGCTGTATTGTAAAAACTGCAGGGGTGGATGATTCTATTTTGAAATTCAACGGCACAGCACGTGTTTTTGAAAGTCAGGATGCTGCTGTAGACGCGATTTTGGGCGGTAAAATTACAGCGGGTGATGTGGTGGTGATTCGCTACGAAGGCCCACGTGGTGGCCCAGGTATGCAAGAAATGCTCTATCCAACCAGCTATTTGAAATCGAAAGGTTTAGGCAAAGAATGTGCCTTACTGACCGATGGTCGTTTCTCGGGCGGTTCTTCAGGTCTTTCAATTGGTCACGTTTCTCCAGAAGCGGCTGAAGGTGGTGCGATTGGTCTGGTTGAAGATGGTGACCGTATCGAAATTGATATTCCAAACCGCAGCATTCACTTGGCGGTAGATGACGCAACTATGGCGGCACGTCGTGAAGCGCAAGAAGCTAAAGGCTGGCATCCTGCAGAAGAACGTCCACGTAAAATTTCTAAAGCGTTGAAAGCTTATGCCATGCATACCACCAGTGCGGCAAAAGGTGCGGTACGTGAAATCTAAGCAGTACTTGGCAATTTAAGCTGCTACAAAAAAGCACTCCAAAATTGGGGTGCTTTTTTATGTGTCTGCAATGAGCAATGTCAGTATCGCAGCAAATTTGAGCGATGAAATTAGACAGGCATTTTCGTTTACATCCTGCCTGCTTTCGATACAATGAAAAATAAAATAAATTGTCATGATGAATACGTCATTTCACCCATCTTGCTAAGGAATCAGCCATGAGTAAACAGAATATCCGCGAACATTCAGCCGAAGTCTATGAAGGCATTGAAAATGCACCTGCACGTTCCATGATGCGTGCGGTGGGTTTTAAGGATGAAGATTTTACTCGTCCATTTATTGGAATTGCATCGACTTGGGCCAATGTCACACCATGTAATATGCATATTGATGGCTTAGCGCGCGAAGCAGAAACAGGCGTGAATCAGGCGGGTGGTAAAGGCATTATTTTCAATACCATCACCATTTCAGATGGTATTTCAAACGGCACCGAAGGCATGAAATATTCATTGGTTTCACGTGAAATTATTGCCGACTCAATTGAAGCTGTGGTGGGCTGTCAGGCCTATGATGGTGTGATTGCAATTGGTGGCTGCGATAAAAACATGCCGGGCTGCATTATGGGACTGGCGCGTTTAAACCGTCCGGGCTTGTTTGTTTATGGCGGCACTATTAAACCGGGTGCAGGACATACCGATATTATTTCGGTGTTTGAAGCCGTGGGTCAGCATGCCAAAGGTGAAATTAACGAAATTCAGGTCAAACAAATTGAAGAAGTGGCTTTGCCAGGTGCAGGCTCTTGTGGTGGCATGTACACCGCCAACTCTATGGCATCGGCCATTGAAGCATTGGGCATGAGTTTGCCGGGGTCTTCAGCACAAGAAGCTGTTTCTCAAGATAAAATGGATGACTGCCAACGCGCAGGCGAAGCGGTCATGAATCTGTTACGTCTGGATATTAAACCACGTGACATTATGACCAAATCTGCCTTTGAAAATGCCATTAAAGTATTGATTGCTTTGGGTGGATCGACCAATGGTGTGTTGCATTTGATTGCCATGGCACATTCTGCAGGGGTTGAACTCACACTGGATGATTTCGTGCGTATTGGTCAGGAAACCCCAGTGGTGGCCGATGTACGTCCATCGGGCAAGTATTTAATGTCGGAGCTGATTGCCATTGGCGGCATTCAACCGTTGATGAAACGCATGCTAGATGCAGGCATGCTTGATGGTTCTTGCTTAACGGTTACAGGTAAAACTTTGGCAAAAAACTTGGCCGATGTTGCCGATTATCCTGAAGGTCAGCAAATTATTTTACCGTTTGATGCACCAATCAAAAAAGATTCGCACTTGGTGGTTTTAAAAGGCAACTTATCGCCTACGGGCGCAGTGGCAAAAATTACAGGCAAAGAAGGCTTGTATTTTGAAGGCCCTGCACGTGTCTTTGAAGGTGAAATTGGTGCGATGCGCGGTATTTTAGATGGCGAAGTGCAAGAAGGTGAAGTGGTGGTGATTCGCGGCGAAGGCCCTAAAGGCGGCCCGGGTATGCCAGAAATGCTGAAACCAACTTCTGCAATTATTGGTAAAGGTTTGGGTAATTCAGTCGCGTTAATTACCGATGGACGTTTTTCGGGTGGCAGTCACGGTTTTGTGATTGGGCATGTGACCCCAGAAGCGTATGAAGGCGGGCCAATTGGTCTGGTGAAAAATGGCGATAAAATTTCGATTAATGCCGAAACCCGTGAAATGACTTGGCATGTGTCGGAAGAGGAAATGGCAGCACGTAAAGCGGCATGGGTCAAACCAAAGCCAAACTATACCCATGGTGCATTGGCGAAATTTGCTAAATTGGCATCGGGCGCAGAAAAAGGTGCAGTGACTGATCTGAATTTAGAGGTCTAATTGATCATTTTTATATGAATTGATATAAATCCTTGTGTACTATTGAAGGACGAGCGCACATGATTTGCATGTGGCTTGTCCCCAAACCACAAGGATTTTCTTTTTAGAGGCTGATCTCATGTCACTGTTACGCCGTTGGTTCGATCCGATCAGATCGAGTTGGTTTTATCAAAAACCATCTCGGCAAGCGGTGTTGCCCACGGAACACGGACTGAGTGTGTATTTACGTCTAGATGATGTATATAGCTATTTGGCGGTACAGCAGTTGCCGCAATTAGAAGATATTCTGGCCGATGAATTAAAACCTTTAACCGTGGTGATTTCGCGGCAAAGTGGCGATGCACCGAATCAAATGTCGGCTGCAGAATGGCAAAATTATTGTATTCAAGATGCACAAATTCTTGCCAAACAACACCGTTTTAGTTTTCACGATAGCCCTGAACCACCGACTGCAGAGGCCTTAATGCAGGCAGAAGCTATTTTGCGGCATACGCCGTTACGTGGTCAGGATTTCTTGTATTTACTCGAAGATGTGTTTCACATGCTGTGGCAAAAGCAGTCGGGTAAATTACGCACTTTATATGCCATGTCCAGCCGTCATCATCAAATTCAGGATTTTCCTGAACGGGTTTTTGATGATGCACCTGTATTGGCCAGTTATTTTGAGTTTGGTGGACGTAAATATCATGCGGTCGATGATTTATTGCGTTTGACACGCCGTTTAAAACAACAAAAATTACTCACCGATAATCCTATTTTCTTGATCAATCACATTGAATGGCGAGAACATTTAATTAGTGATGCCGAAGAACTCAATGAAATTCAGGCACTCGACCCTGAACTGGATTTGTATATTGCACTGGAAGACCCGATTTCTTGGTTGTTATTGGCGTATATCAAAGAAGAATTAGCTGCCTATTACAATATCCATTTGAATGTGTATCCCTTGTCTTATCATGGACGCGACTGGTTTGACTGGAGTTTGGCAACACGTTTATCTAAACGTACTGATGTTGCGTTTACGCCGTTTTGCCGCCCGACTGAGCAGGCGACTTATCAAATGGCACAACTGTATTACAGTGCGCCTGAAGAACAGCGTGTGGATGCCATGTATCGCATTTTGCAGGCGGTATGGACGAGGGGACAGGATTTATCCTTTAAAGCGCATTTTGAGCGTATGCAGCGTGAACTGGAGTTAGATCAACTGACCACAGCCGATGTGACCGAGTTGCTCAAAGAAAACGATATGCTGTGTGAAATGAAATCTCAGCCCGATTTTCCTGTGTTGGAATTGCGCATAGATGGGCAAAGCTACGTGTTTAACAGCTTATATCGGGTGTGGATGATTGAAAGTATTTTCAGTAATGTGTTAGAAGAAAAGTATAAGAGTGAAAACGAAACCGAAACTGAAAGTGTAGCCCAAGCCCATGAACAATGAAAAAGTAAACTCATTACAACAAGCACGTGACAAAATAGACCAAATTGATGTGGCTTTAATTGAACTGATTGCATCGCGTCAGTTTTATGTCGATCAGGCCATGCGCCATAAACAGACTGTGGAAGATGTACAGTCACCGCAGCGCGTGAAAGAAGTGATTGAAAAAGTCCGTACTTTGGCTCTGCAACATGCAGTCGATCCTGACATGGTCGAGCGTTTGTATCACGATATGATTTAGCATTTTATTCAGCGTGAATTAAAAGAATTCCGTCCTTAATTGATCTATCCCTAAGTTTGGGCGATGCTTCAAACGCAGCCCAAACTTTGCGTTTTTGCGGTAAAACCGCGTATTTATATGCCATCTTGGTATTCAAAGCATAATTTTTAAAAATAATTTGCTTATTTTTTCTGCAGGTGGTTTTAAGCGCAAAGCCTTGCCTGTCTTGGCTTTGCTGGGTTTTTAAAAAGAATTGGTAAAAAAAAGAATATGATTTTATTACATTTTTTAATATTGTAAGTTTGCTTTATTTTAAAAAGTATATATATTGTATATACATCTTTTGCAAAGCAGTCTTTATTTTGGAGAGATCAGCAATGAACGAGCAAATCAAAAAAATAAAGACAGGCAAGAAAGATGGACAACTTTTAATTCGTATTAATAGTACTGAACGTGATGAATTTATTCGTTTATGTGAAGAACTTGATACTAGTGCTGCTCGTGAATTAAGAAAATTTATTCGTAGTTTTGTGAAACAACACAATGGCAACGAATAGCCTTACTAAGGAGTAATACCATGGCTAAGCAAGTTAAATCTTTGAAGCAACAAATCAAAGCACGTTTGAAAAAGATTTCAAAACATAAAGGCAAATTGAAGCAACTTAAGCAAGAGCTTAAAAAACAGAAATAAGCCAAGTAAAAGCATTATCTCTTAAAAACGGTTCATTCTAGACAGACCGTTTGAGGTAAAAAAAGACCGAACAATCACTGTTGTTCGGTCTTTTTGCATTGTTTCGGCATTTGCTTAGGTTCAAGCAAATGACCGCAAGTTCTGATTAAGAGGGATCACGCAAACTAAAGAACCAGTTCAGGAACAAGGCTGCAAAAGTTGCTGTCCCAATCCCGCCCAAGTTAAAGCTGCCCAATTGTAGTGCAAAGTCACCCGTTCCTAAAATAATGGTCACGGCAGCCACCATCAGGTTCTTGTTTTTAGAAAAATCGACCTTGTTTTCAATCCAGATTTTTGCGCCAGCAATGGTAATCAAACCAAATACCACAATCGAAGCGCCCGTTAAAATGGCGGTAGGAATGGTATGGATAATTGCCCCAAATTTTGGTGATAAGCCAAGGAAAATAGCAAAGACTCCCGCCACCACAAAAATAATCGTGGAATACACGCGGGTAACAGCCATCACCCCAATGTTTTCACCATAGGTAGTCATACCCGGTGCACCGACACCACCTGCAAGGGTTGTGGCAACACCATCTGCTACAAAGGCTTTACCAATGTGTGGATCGAGGTTTTCACCAGTCATGGCACCTACTGCTTTAATGTGTCCCAAGTTCTCTGCCACCAAAATGAAGGCAATTGGGGCAATAATCAGCATGGCATTCACATCAAATACAGGCGCATGAAAGTCTGGTACGCCAAACCAAGCGGCTTGCTGAATCGGTGCGAAGTTAATTGGCGTCCCCCAACCCATGACATTGGTGACTACAAAATAGATCAGATACGATATGAGCAAGCCAATCAGGAGCAAGAGGCGTTGCAGTAAACCTTTGGTAAATACGGCAATCATGCCCATACATAGCACAGTCACCAAGGCCATCCACATATTAAATGGATTGCCTGCAACCGCTTTGACCGTGACAGGAGCAAGGTTTAAACCAATGATCATCACCACCGCACCTGTCACCACAGGTGGCATTAATTTTTCAATCCAGCGGGTGCCAGTAGCCATCACCAAAAAGCCAATCAGGGCATATAAAATACCGCAGGCAATAATCCCGCCTGCCGCAACCCCAATATTGGCATTTAAACCGCCTGCTGCGCCTGCATAGCCTGTGGCAGCAATCACCACCCCAATAAAGGCAAAGCTTGAGCCTAAATAACTTGGAACACGCCCACCTGTCATGAAAAAGAACAGGATGGTACAAATTCCTGACATTAAAATGGCAAGGTTCGGATCAAAGCCCATTAAAAAAGGTGCAAGTACAGTGGCACCAAACATGGCAAATGCGTGTTGTATCCCCAATACAACGGTTTGTGCAGGCGGTAGATACTCATTGGTACCTACAGGACGTGCATCAATGCTGCCTTCATAAGGGCGCCATTTGGGAAACCAATTGGACATAAAGTAAGCACTCAAAAGCTAAATTGAGCACATCATACTCTTGTATTGCCTAAATTTTTTAAAAATTTTGCCAGAAAACAGATCAGCTGCTTATTTTTAGGATTAAATTTTACTATTTGATAAAATTTACATTTAATATAAATAAGTAATTTTATTTATAAATTTAAAGAATGTATTGCAGTCACTTAGTGATAGTCGCAGTTTAAAAAAAATTGTATGACCTGCGATTTTTGTTTGTATTTTATACAAAATTAATATTCATGATTCAATATCTTGCTGCACATTATTACGTCCACTTTGCTTGGCTTTATACAGCGCAGCATCAGTACGCTGAATTAATTCATGTTGATCTGCATGATAAACATATAAGGCACTTAAACCAAAACTTGCGGTAATTTGAATCTCATGTTCTGCATAGGCAATACGATGTTGTTCAATGGCAATTCTGCAGCGTTCCAGTACATTTTGGGCAATTTGCGGTGAGGTATTGGAGAAAATAATCATAAATTCTTCGCCACCAAAACGTCCGATAATATCTTCACTGCGTAGATTTTTTTGCAAAATTTTTGGAATTTGCTTGAGTACCTGATCCCCTCCATCGTGTCCATAGCGATCATTTACTTGCTTAAACCAGTCTAAATCGAGCAGGGCAAGGCAGATGTGTTCTTTGTTTTGCCCCGCCAATTGTTTTTGATTCACCAGTTGGTTGAATTTTATGCTTAAACCGCGTCGGTTGAGAGTAATTAACTATAACTAAAAATATAGACAAATATTTGCATAAGTTCTCATTTTGTCTATGTCGATTCAGTAGTGGCAAGGTGGGTATTTATTAGAGATTTAAATGATTATCTTTTGTATTTTAGGTGAGTGTCTTGGTATATTAGCATCCATATCTATTGATTATCCAATCC